>NZ_JBEOXI010001060.1:0-1182 GCF_040296465.1 Streptomyces sp. NPDC002130 | reverse complement strand
ATGGGTGCGGGTGTAGAACGGGGCCGTGACGACGACCGCGTCCGCGCCCGCAGCCGTCACCGACGCGACGTGGTCGAGGACCCGTGGCGTCGTCAGACCTTCGTCGGATCGATTTGTTCGAGATCGATCACGTCGTGTGACGGATCCACCTCGAGGCCGCGGGCATCGCCGCCGCCGAGCACCAAGACCGGCCTACCGGTGACCACTGCAGCGTCGACGTTCTCCGGATCGGTGATGATCCGATCAACCGATCCCAGCTTGACCGCCGCCGAGATGTCGGACCCCGGCGGAAGCATGACGGCAACGGCGCCAAGGCGCGACAAGGCCGCGATGGCAGCGAGCGCGCTGGGACGGGTCTCCATCAGGACACCGACATGTGCTGCCGGACGCACTCCCACGGAGATCAATCCACGCACGACATTGTCGATGCGGGCGTTGACCGCTTCATAGGTGTGCACACGATTGTCGAAGAGGAAGCACTCTCCGTTCGGCGCCTTTCGACGCTGCTCCGCGAGCAATTGGCTCAGCGAGATCTTGGTGTGCGGCTGAATTTGGTTGAGCCGTGCCAAACGCGGCAATGCTCGTGCCGCTTCTCCCGACAATTCGAAAGTGCCGCGCAAGGCACCGGCGGCAAGGTCACTGATTCCCTTGGTGACTCCTGCTCCGACTTCGGCGACCGAGGCCACGGTGTGGATGATCCGATTGCTGATCGACACACCGGTCTGGTCTTCGAGGTCGGCGCCGTAGACCATGTTCGCGATACGGTCCGGAAGAGGCCCACCCGTCTCGGTCCACTGTACGAATTCACCGGTGGTCGGCCAGGTGTGATTGGCCGCGGTGGAACCGACAACCAATCCGAAATGACCTGCGCGCAAGGTAGATTCGTAGACCTTTGCCCGCGGCGCTGCCTGACTGATCCCACGGACCGCCTGGGGTTGACCGATGTCGTCGACCTCGCCGACGAATGCCAGGATGGGGCAGGTGATCTCGGCAAGCGAGACCAATTGATCCTTGATGACAAAACCACCGGTCATCATTCGGTTGTGCACGATGAACTGCTTGAGCAGTTCGGCTGCTGCACCCGGCCAAGCTCGCCTGGGGCCTGAAGCGCGCCTGCCGGGAGCTCGGTGTGCGCGTCTACGAGAACACCTCGCCGGTGTCGAAGACCGACACGATGTTGGT
>NZ_JBEOXI010001059.1:0-1182 GCF_040296465.1 Streptomyces sp. NPDC002130 | reverse complement strand
GACCGAACACATCGGCGTCGGAAACTACCCGGCGTACTTCGAGTTCCTCAAGGGCAAGCTGCGTGAGGGTGGGCGTCTGCTCAACCACTGCATCACCCGTCCGGACAACCGAAGCAGCGCCAAGGCAGGCGGATTCATCGACCGGTACGTCTTCCCCGACGGGGAGCTCACCGGATCGGGTCGCATCATCTCCGAGATCCAGAACGTCGGCCTCGAGGTGCGGCACGAGGAGAACCTGCGCGAGCACTACGCACTGACACTCGCCGGATGGTGCCAGAACCTCGTCGACAACTGGGACGCCTGCGTCGCCGAGGTCGGCGAGGGAACCGCACGCGTCTGGGGCCTGTACATGGCCGGCTCTCGCCTCGGATTCGAGCGCAATGTCGTTCAGCTGCACCAGGTTCTGGCCGTCAAGCTCGGCCCCAAGGGTGAGGCGCATGTGCCGCTTCGTCCGTGGTGGAAGGCCTAGGGAGCTCCGCTCCCTGTGAGTGGTTAAGGAGTCTCTGCACTCCTTAACCACTCACAGGCCCTGCAGGGGTTCTCCCCCGTTCTCTCCCAACCTCCCCGCCGCAAGACCATCTCCACCTCGCGCGCAACCTCGCACGGGGTCTTCACCACCTCGTCGAATCCGTAGACCAACCGCGGACGACCTGCCAGCTCTGCCGCATTGTCACGGCGGCGATCACGGAATGCCACCTCGGCCATGGAATGCGCCCACCGACCGTCGAGACGAACTGTCAACGGCACACCCACTTCGCTGTAATCGCAATCCTCGTACAGCGTGCGACCGTCGACGCGAACCGGTAATTGGCGTCTGGCCGACGGCAACCCGTGTGCCTGCTCCACATCCACCGCATAGTGATATTCGAGAGTCGATTGCACCCCGTCTGCCAACAGCTTCACCGCACTGTCGAGGGCCTTCCGGTATCTACGGGGTGAGCGCTCCTCCATGCGTCGACGGATGTCCGTCAAACGGATGCGGCCGTTGGTGACTGTGGTGATGAGGCAGACATAGGCCTCGCGCGGAGTCGGTTCTGCAACAGCCAGATCGAGAGCCGTATCAGCCTTGCTGGTTCGCGGCATCTGCGCCAGAGCGCGGCTCGCCCCGATCCCCGGAGTCGAGGAACTGCTGCACGGCTGGATGGACGGCGGCGGTCTGTTCCCCGAGGCCTCCGCGATGCT
>NZ_JBEOXI010001058.1:0-1183 GCF_040296465.1 Streptomyces sp. NPDC002130 | reverse complement strand
CCCTTGTCGCCGACCCGCTTGCCGCCGGCCTCCACGCGCGCGTGCGCCGGCAGCCGGTCGATGAAGCCCTCGACCTGCTTGAGCTGGTTGGGGTTGTTGAGCGGGCCGAACAGCACGTCCTCGTCGTCCGGCTGCCCGGTCTTCGTCTCGGAGGCGGCCTTGGCCAGCGCGGAGACGAACTCGTCGTGGATGGACTCGTGGACGAGCACCCGCGTGGCGGCGGTGCAGTCCTGGCCGGCGTTGAAGTAGCCGGCGACCGAGATGTCCTCTACGGCCTTGGCGATGTCGGTGTCCTCGAAGACCACGACCGGGGCCTTGCCGCCCAGCTCCAGGTGGACGCGCTTGACGTCCTTGGAGGCGGACTCGGCGACCTGGATGCCGGCGCGCACGGAACCGGTGATGGAGGCCATCGCCGGGGTCTCGTGCTCGACCATCATGCGGCCGGTGTCACGGTCGCCGCAGATGACGTTGAAGACGCCCTTGGGGACGATCGAGCCGATGATCTCGGCCATGAGGACCGTCGAGGCCGGGGTGGTGTCCGACGGCTTCAGGACGACGGTGTTGCCCGCCGCGATCGCCGGGGCGAACTTCCACACGGCCATCATCATCGGGTAGTTCCACGGCGCGACCTGCGCGCAGACGCCGACCGGCTCGCGGCGCACGATGGAGGTCAGGCCCTCCATGTACTCGCCGGCCGAGCGGCCCTCGAGCATCCGCGCCGCGCCCGCGAAGAAGCGGATCTGGTCGACCATCGGCGGGATCTCCTCGGAGCGGGTCAGCCCGATCGGCTTGCCCGTGTTCTCCACCTCGGCCGCGATCAGCTCCTCGGCGCGCTCCTCGAAGGCGTCCGCGATCTTCAGCAGGGCCTTCTGGCGCTCGGCGGGCGTGGTGTCGCGCCAGCCGGGGAAGGCCTCGGCGGCCGCCGCCATGGCGGCGTCCACGTCCGCCTGCCCGGACAGCGGAGCGGTCGCGTACGCCTCGCCCGTCGCGGGATTGACCACCTCGGTGGTCCGTCCGTCGGCGGCGTCCTTGAACTCACCGCCGATGTAGTTGCGCAGACGACGCAGCTCGGTGCTCACTGCCGGCCCTCCAGTTCGGATGTCCAGTACTTGAGACACCCACCCTAGTCGGCCGACCCACGTTTTCAACACCCCCGCTCCCTTCGATCGTGCGGAATTCGCAG
>NZ_JBEOXI010001057.1:0-1184 GCF_040296465.1 Streptomyces sp. NPDC002130 | reverse complement strand
ATCAAAGACGGCGCCGGCAACGATCGGTCGTGGATCGCTCGCGCCTGGTACAAGCAGATCCCCGGAAACCCAGCCGGCCCAATCGCCGTCCCCATCACGATCCAAGGAACCGGCACCAACACCAACACCTCGGTGAAAGTGACGCTGCCGCAACTATTCAGGGAGGGCTTCTAGATGACTGTCGCCCTCCCCGGATACCCGCGCCCCAACACCACCGAGGTCAAAGGCAAAGGGGCGATCGGCGTCGGCCTGAGCCCGGAGGGCGTCGAGACTCGCAGATTCGACGTCGCCCGTTGTCGGCTGCGCGCTACGTGTGGGCCGGATCGGCGTATTGGTGTCACTTCGCGATGCCGGCCCGGACGTCAGGCTGGCATCACTTGTCCCCTCGTCCTCACACTCGACGAGTTGAGCACCTGACGCTCTCGAATTGGTCAGGCTCGAAGACTCACCGAGAGTGTTCGGCAGCCTCCAGAAGCTACCGAGGTCGTACAGGAACTCGCGCTGGATCGAGTTCGTCGTGTTCGTCCCATCGGTTCGGGGAAGGTAGATCGGGGCATCGGAGAAGTCGAACACCGCCGATGCAACGCTCTGGCCGGTGTCGGTGATCGACACCCGAAGTGCGTCGGTGGAGACGATGTCTCCGCCGGGACATGATGCTTTCATTTCCATTAGAACGACGAGACCCTCTGCCTGCGTGCGGTATTCAACCGGCGTCAGGGTCGGCGTCCGTCCGCATTTCGTGACGTACTCGTCGCCTCCGTCGATTTCAGGGACAGCGGGCAGTTTGCCTGGCGCTCCCGACGGTCCGCCGGTCGGTCGGTAGTAGACGAATTCGTCATTGGAGATCGACGCGGCGCAGCATTCGGGCTCGCCCGACAACTCGCCGATCACGGCAACAAGAAGGCAGCCATCGCCGCCCTCGACGAAGTACCCACGTCTTCCCGGCACTACAACGTCGCACGGATGTCCAGCGCTCTGACGATGCTGTCCGGCGTTCCGATCGCCGAACTCGACGAATCGACTCTGAGGGAAGCTGCCCGTCGTGTTCGGGCGCTACCGGCTGAGGAGAGCCGAAGTCTGCACACCGCTAACTCGCAGGCTCATTCTTCAAAAGGCACGCAGTCACGAGAACAAGGCAAGCCTTGTTCCGACGCTCCCACGGCTTGTAGGCACACGGTTTCAGG
>NZ_JBEOXI010001056.1:0-1184 GCF_040296465.1 Streptomyces sp. NPDC002130 | reverse complement strand
ACACTGCGGCGCCAAGATCCAGATTAGTCAGGTCGTTGACCGCACGAAGGCCACCACACGCCGGGCACCACAATCCCGTCAACGCGTACATCGGACAAACGCCGTAACTACCCGCGCTGTGGGGATCACGGAAGTGGAGTACCGCGGCGGCCGTCACCGCCACTGCAGCAACTCCGACGGGTGCGGCCAACGCGCGTCGTCGACGTGCGACCGCTTCCAACTCCATGACACCCACTGTAAGAGACCCCGGCAGCGACTAGCGCGCGCGAACGACTACCGACCGGACCACCATGTCGTGCCAGCACTGGCGCTTCGAGTCCCAGAGCGGCCAGAGGTAGTTGAGGAAGCAGGCGCCACCCAGGATCGCCATCATGATCCAACGAAGCAGCGCCATCACCGGGCCGAGAGGTACACCGTCGGACTCCCGAATCACCGAAATTCCCAGCCACTTCTTGCCGAGCGTCTGTCCGGTGTTCCCTTGCCTGAAGACGAGATTCCACACCTCGATCAAGAAGATCGCCAGTATTCCGACGACCATGACGATCACGCCGACCGGATTGCCGCCTTCCGCGCTCACGCTGCCGTCGTCGTATGTGGTCACTTCGGATCCGGAGAACGCGATCACCGCCCCGATGATCGCGAGGATGACACCCGGGAGCGGAACGACAAAGCCGTCGAGGATTGACGCGAGCACGCGAGAGATCCAGGTTGCGTACGGATAGGCGGGCGTCGGCGGCTGATAACCCTGCGGCGGCATCGGCGGCATCTGTCCGTACGGCGGCTGATTCTGCGATGGTTGGCCCGGTCCCCAGTTCTGATCCGACATCGAGGTCTCCCTGTTCAGGCACGTGTTCGCCGACCTCAGGATAAACCGCACATACGCAAGAATGAGAACTAACGACAAGAGCCCCACATCCGGATTTCCGGGTGTGGGGCTCTTGGCCGAGCTGCCTGAGAGAATCGAACTCTCGACCTTTTCATTACGAGTGAAATGCTCTACCGACTGAGCTAAGGCAGCGTGCCTTTCGGCGGTGGCGAGTCTATCTGGTCAACCCCCGGATCGCGAAAACGGGGGTCGGAAAGCGGCTCCGATGGATGATGACGTTGACGCGCTCGCCGGAGGGCAGGCGGGCGTCGACCATCGGGTTGGACTCGTCCACGCGGCGGTTGACCGTGGAGACGAT
>NZ_JBEOXI010001055.1:0-1185 GCF_040296465.1 Streptomyces sp. NPDC002130 | reverse complement strand
TCCCGCAGCTCGCCCGGATCATCGAGCTGACCGACAACAAGGACGGCACGATCTCCCTGTTCAGCCGGAGGCGCCGCCGTGACCGTCGTCGATCACGTCGATGAGCATCGTCTCACCCAACGAGTCGGTGGACGCCTCCGTCCTTGCCGTGACGGTGACGCTGCGCGCTCCGCTGTGCTTTGCGACGTTGGTCATAGCCTCGGCGACGACGAAGTACGCAGCAGCCTCGACGGCAGCCGGGGCACGGCGGAGCTCGTCGATCTCGAGTACGCAGGGCACGGCGGAGCGCCCGGCGAGCGCCGAGATCGCGCCCTCGAGGCCGAGTTCGTCGAGGATCGGCGGATAGATGTCGTGCACCAACGTCCGGAGTTCGCTCAACGCCTCGGTGGCCGCATCTTGGGCCCGATGCAGTTGTGGCAGAGCCTGGTCCGGGTTGATCTGCAACGATCGCTCGGCCATACCCAGCATCATCACCACGGCGACCAGTCGGTTCTGCGCGCCGTCGTGCAGATCGCGCTCGATCCGCTTGAGTTCGGCCGAATGCGCGTCGAGGGCCGCAGCGCGGCTGGCAGTCAGGGCGGTGACGCGCTTCGAGAGGTCCGAACGTGTGTCCGGTGCAAGCAAAGTCGTGGTCGACCAGCTGATCCACTTCGCCATCGCGGGGATCAACCACCACGCGATCAGGAAGTACAGGATGCCGATCAACGGCATTCCGGCAGCGCCCAGCCACGACGTCACGGGGTACGGATTGTTGACGGGTTCGCCCGCGGGCATCTGCTGCCAGTACAGCGGGACGGCAATCGCATTGAGTGCACCGAGTGGAAGAGCAATGGTCAGCATCGCCGCGACGAAAGCCCCCAGACCGTGAATCGACAACCAGGCCGCGTCGCGCCTCGTCGACTGATCGGTGAGGAACCGGCTCCAGTCCCCGAATGTCGGATTGCTGGGCATCGGTGGGTATCGCTGCAGAACAGGGCGTCCGGTGTACGCAGCGGTGCGTTTGCGGGCCAGACCCGCCCACCACCGGAGCACTCGCACGTACGACGGCAACAGCAACCAGCCGACGATCAGAATCGAGAGCGACAACAGAATGAGACCGACCATCAGCAAGAACCGCGTCGGTCTCGACCGCTCCCGCCCGTACGTGCTGTTCGTCGGCCGGATCACCCGCCAGAAGGGCGTGCC
>NZ_JBEOXI010001054.1:0-1186 GCF_040296465.1 Streptomyces sp. NPDC002130 | reverse complement strand
CAGGCGCAGCACCTCGGTCTCGCGGTCGGTGAGCCGGGGCGCCTTGGGTTCGCCGGTGTCGGCGGCGGGGGCGGGTTCGGAGGCCAGGCGGCGGTTCAAAGATTCAGTCGGTTTTGTTCACAGCAGAAAGCAATCTTTTGGTCCTCTTTGGAGTGATTGCCCAGATCTCCGACCGAGACAGCCGGTCGCCGATCGCACGTGACGAATGCGGCTCGGGGTCAGCTCCGTACCGGCGGCGCCTTCCTCGTGGTCACCGCAATGCGATTCCACGCATTGATCGTCAAAATGACGCTGATGAGCTGGGCCAGTTCCTCGTCCGAGAACTCTGCGGCCGCCTCGCTGTACACCTCGTCCGGAACGAAACCGTCGGTAAGGACTGTCACGGCCTCGGTCAAAGCGAGCGCGGCTCGTTCACGATCGGAGTACATCCCTCGCGCCTCTTCCCACGCGTTCAGTAGGTAGAGCTTCTGCTCCGTCACTCCGACCTTCCGAGCATCACGCGTATGCATGTCCAAGCACCACGCACAATGATTCAGCTGCGACGCGCGCGTGAGTACCAGCTCGACGAGCGTCGGCTCCAGCCCCTTTCGCGCAGCGGCATCCAACGCAATCATGGCCTTGTAGACCTCGGGCGCCAGCTTTGCGATATCCAGTCGTTGTCCTGTTGCTGTAGTCATACTCAAACCGTAATCCCGGAAAGACCCCGAAACATGGTTCAATCCGGTGATGAATTCATGGGCCAATCTTGGGTTCGATCTACATATCGAGTTGCCACAGGGAATCGGGGTTCGCACTGCGCTGCTTCAGACCCTTCGCGACGCGATCGACAGTGGACTGTTGAAGCCCGGCACCAGACTCCCACCTTCCCGCACACTCGCAGTCGACCTCGGAGTTGCCCGAAACACTGTTGCGGACTGTTACGCCGAGCTCGCCGCAGCTGGGTGGCTTGTCACACGGCCGGGTTCCGGAACCGTGGTCGCCACGCTCGCCAGCACACACAGTCGCGAGGTCGAGCCGTCACCGACCCGACGGCGCTTGACCTACAGCCTTCTCCCCGGATCGCCGGACGCGTCGGCGTTTCCCCGCACTGCATGGATTTCGTCCGCCAGACGTGCTTTGACCACCGCGCCGACCGACGCATTCGCGACCACTGATCCCAGAGGCCGAGTAGAACTCCGAAACGCCC
>NZ_JBEOXI010001053.1:0-1187 GCF_040296465.1 Streptomyces sp. NPDC002130 | reverse complement strand
TGCAGGTCGATCGTCACGACGTCGCCGTCCTCGGCGGCACGCTCGACCGGGGCGGTGGAGGCGAAGCGCTCGCGCAGCTCCTCGACGGGACGACCGACGTGGACTGGTCGCCCTGGGCACGGCTTGTCGACCGACCGTGGAAGCTGCAGTATCGAAGGCCCTTGTCGAGGCGTACGCCGTACTGGCCATCACGATCGACCTCGCCGACCCCGACGGACCGACCTGGCGCAGCGTGGCGGACGGAACGCTGCCGGCGCACCTGTACAAACCCTTTCGGACCGACCGTCGTTACCGAGACGAATTCGAGGCGCGATGGAAGGACGTCGTCGATCTGCCGACCGTCGCCCAGCTGTATCTCGACCCCGTGATGGCCGAGGCAGCGGAAGAGCATCTTTTCGACTACACCGAAACACGCTCGGTATCAGAGATTCCCGACGAGGCGCCGTTGAATCTGAATTCTCTGATTGCTCTCCTGACGTCCCGAGGGCACCAGCCGATTTCCGTCGATCTCACCACTCGCGACATCTCGATCGCCGGGTTACACGTCGTCCGTGTCCACTCGCCCGGCCTGTACAACAATGCCCCGGCAGCTTTTCCCCTTCTTGGAGGTAGCAGATTGACCAGCGCATCGACCACCCATCTGCATCTGCCGGTCCCTCTCGCATGAGGTCGTTGCTCGTCGACCGCCGAACCGGGATCATTCGAGAGTTGGTCGACGCCGTTGTTCCCCAGCACTTTCCGCCGGAGTTCAAGCTGATTCACTCGTATGTCTCCGACTCGGCACGCTTCTCACCCTGGTCCAGCGACTCGGCGGGTGCCGGATACTGCTTCGATCTCGGTGACCGTGCGCGACCTACCGCTGCCGCAATAGGTGAAGCGGTGGAACGATATTGCGGGAACATCGTCGCCAAACCGATCGTCCGCGGATCAGCCGAGACGGTGATCGGCGCAAGCATCGACCTGTCACGACTCGCGCGTTTCGGCGCCACCCAGTACGCGCAGCCACGGTTCCCGTTCGTCGAACCAACCGACGATCTGGAGATGGACTGGACTCTCGGAGTCGACCTGATCACGGGTTCGGATATCTGGGTGCCGGCCGAACTCGTCTGGGGTTCCTATCCTCATTTCGTCGCCCGGACGGGTCCGGCGATCTCTCCGGTGGCTCAGGCGGGTCTCGCCGCCGGACC
>NZ_JBEOXI010001052.1:0-1187 GCF_040296465.1 Streptomyces sp. NPDC002130 | reverse complement strand
GCCGTCGCCCTGTGCGACGGCGGGCGGGGGCGTCGTGCTGCTCCGCCGTCCGCCCCGTGACCGTCGGACCGGGCAACGCTGACCAGCAGTGCCTCACCGATCAGTTCTCGAACTGCGACCTCGAGCAACTGGGCGTGCACGTGGAGCGGGTGACCGTCGGCGATGGGCGCAACGGCAGAGACGGTTCCGTCCTGACGAATATGCAAGTCGTCGGCGACGGCTTCTTTGCGCAGAGTGGTCAGTCGTCGACGGATGTCGCGGACGCGGTGAGCGACCAGAACGCCTTCCAACCCAGCGGACAGCTGATCCAAGGCTTCGACGTCCCATACGTCGATATCTGTGAGATCCACTCGGGTCAGGACGAACGAGCAGCGATCCGAGCCTGTACTTCCGGGCGACGCAACGGCGGGACGGTCTGCGGCGGCTGCCTACGAGGCGGCAGGGCGCTGAGCAGGCGTGTCGTCGTTTCGGTTACCTCACGCACCGCTTGCTCGAAGGCGTCTCGATTGGCGTCGGACACCTTGGCTATCCCGCTCACCTTACGTACGTATTGGCGAGAGGCTGCCTCGATCTCCTCCGGCGTAGCTGCGGGCTCGAGTCCACGAAGTTCAGTGATGTTTCGGCACATAATTCGACGATAACCCTGCTCACCGACGCCGTCACGGTTCGATACATCAATGTATCCAAACTGCCACGCAGATTCGGGCATCACGGTAGTTTCAGTGAAATTCCCCCAGTGACTGGAAGTAGCCACTAACTCATGGACTCTGCACTCACCTCCGTCGGCCTACCCGCCGCACTCGCCATCATCATGTTCGGCCTCGGGCTTTCCTTGACGGTCGGAGATTTTGCCCGCGTGGCAAAAGCGCCGAAAGCCGTCTCGATTGCCCTGATCTGTCAGTTGTTGTTGCTCCCGGCCGCGGCCTTCGGTCTGGTCACGTTGTTCGACCTCGACCCACTGCTCGCTGTCGGCATGATGCTCCTCGCCGCATCACCGGGCGGGACGACGGCAAACCTGTTCAGCCATCTGTTCCGCGGCGATGTCGCTCTCAATGTGACACTCACTGCGGTCAATTCGGTGATAGCGGTGGTCACCCTTCCGCTCATCACCAACTTCGCGTTGGGCTACTTCGAACCCGAGGACGCGGACGGCACCCTCGGACTGCAGTTCACGAAGGTACTTCAGG
>NZ_JBEOXI010001051.1:0-1187 GCF_040296465.1 Streptomyces sp. NPDC002130 | reverse complement strand
CGCATAACCAAGGCCCGTCTCAGTCGGCTGGCGGGCACCGACCACTTGCCGGGACCTTCCGTTCGGCCGCGGCCCGATCGGTCGAGAGCATCGCTTCCGCGTACATCGAGGGTGACAACGACGAAATTGAACAAGGGTCGGAAGTACCCGCGCATGTGGATCGCCCCGCCGAGACTGAACCTGCTGGAAGCCAACAAGATCGGGAGTCAATCGACCGTTCCTCTGACCTGGATGGGGGAGGGAAGTCGTCAAGTGTTCGGGTGCCGGCAAGGTGCCATGCGAAGCTCGAGGAGATGCGGGCGAGCACGGGGATGACGAACGGTCAGATTTTCATCGTCGCGATCGAGGAGACTCATGATCGACTGCCGGAACTGCTCTACCCTGGCGGTCGAATCGGTGGGGGATTATTCGCAGCCCGCGGCATTCGCGCCAAAACGTCACGTGACGATAGTGAGACGCAGGTAACTTACCGACTATTTCATGCCGACTTCGACGTGATTGACCACCTTGTGGCGGAACTGGGCGCAAAATCCCGCTCGCATCTGATCGCGGCGGCGCTGACCGGATATTTCTTCAAAGACGACGAGCCCGCAATATGACGAGGGGAGCGACGAGGGCGCCTTCAGCGCTTCTTGTTTGCGAGTACCCAAAGGAAAAGAACAAGCACGGGGGAGAAGGCGACAGGGACGGCGAGTACCCAATGCGTCACTGTCCCTGTCTCCACCTCCCTGTTGATCCAAGTCAGTAGAAGGGCTGCGACGAGCCACAGGAACGCGACGTGGCGCCAGCGCAACCGCCGCAAGAACAGGTTCAGTCCCACAGGCAGTTTCAGTCTCGACATTCGGTTTGGCATAGCTGGCTCAATTCAGTTGGATATCGACCATGCGGAGTCGGTCGCTGGCAGAAAAGTAGGCAAGCGCGTCAAAGCACGCTGCCGCCGCTTCAGCCATTTGGACGGCCCTTCCGCGCGCCCGTACAGAAACACCCCATAGATTGCAGGTCTGTTCAGTGGTGGGCATATGGGTAGGTGGGATTCCCAATGCGCCGGCTGTCAGCTGCCGTGTATCAGAGTTCTGGTGCCATTTTGGGAACAGATCCAGTTGTGAGAACAGGTGCCTGAGTAGCCCTGTGTGTTCCTCCGGATGGAAGCCGCCCGCGATATGTCCCTCAATGCTGCGGGCCAGCGT
>NZ_JBEOXI010001050.1:0-1188 GCF_040296465.1 Streptomyces sp. NPDC002130 | reverse complement strand
GGTGACGGACGTCAGGGCGCACGTCATGAATCCGCCGTAGCTGTAGCCCGTGAGCACCAGTTGCTTCGGATCGGCTACCCCTTCGGCGACAAGGGTTTCGACCGGTTCGAGCAGGTCTGCACGATCCGCCTCGCCCCAGCCGTCCCGCACACCGTCGAAGAAGTCGTTTCCGTAGCCGTCACTTCCACGCGGATTGATCATCAAGACCGTGTATCCGAGCGCGACCAGTTCCGCGTGGTATGCGTGCATGAGGGTGGGGGTACCGGTCCAGGCATTGTGTGGTCCACCATGGACGTCCAGAACCAGCGGGCCGGCGCCCGTGACGTTCGGGTCGCGCAGGATCCAACCCTGAACACGGGTGCCGTCGCTGATGTCGAACCAACGCTCGGAGGCGACTGGAAACGCGACGGAAGTTGTCAGTTCCGTGTTCAACTCGGTGACGATCTCGACGGCGCGAGTCTCGAGATCGATGACGGCGACCTCACCGAAGGACGTCGCCGTTGCCAGCGCGACGACGGCCCGCCCGGACGTCAAGGCCAGGCCGGAGACCACTGCCTGCTCTCCGATGAGAAGTGGTGAGACGGAGCCTGATCCGAAATCCACCTTGTGCAGTTCGGTGGAGCCGTGGTTGCGGATGCAGAAGACGATGTCGCCGTCGGCGGTGAAACTCGGTGCGCCACCGGGATAACCGGTCCCGCCAGGCATGACGTTTCGGTCGAGTTCGGATGTCAGGCTGCGGTCTTCCATTCGCTGGTCGCGATGCAGGACGAGAAGTTCGCTGTTGTGAATGATCGGCGTGTGCCAACCGACTGCTACGACGGCGTCGCCGGCCGGTGTCCACGCAAGTGGTCCGGCGATCCCGCGTGCGTGCCCCAACATCCGCGGAGCGGCGGCGAGATCAGTAAGCGACACGGTCCAGGCGGAACTCGCCCGCGTCAGATCGGCGTCGCCGTCCATCGCTGCGGTGAAGGCCAGCTCAGTGCCGTCGGGACTGTACGCGGGATGCGAAGCGTCCCAATCGCCGTCCGTCAGTTGCCGTAGCGACCCGGCGGCCAGATCGAACTCGAACAGGTGCGCCCGAACGCTGCCCCGGACACCGGATCCGTCGACCTTGTAACCTTGTACGTGACCTTGAGCACCGGCGAGTAGATGGAGTCGACCGGGATCCGGCCGATCTCCTGGCCGACC
>NZ_JBEOXI010001049.1:0-1189 GCF_040296465.1 Streptomyces sp. NPDC002130 | reverse complement strand
GATGAAGGAAGCAGATCCACACCCGTCACTCGCTTGACCGGAGAAACTCCGCGCTGAATCGAGGCTTCAAGATCGAAGTTCGACGTGCCATCGACAGCGTCACGGAAAATGGTTGCGCTGGTCAGCCCTTGCTTGTTGAGTTCGAGCCAATGATCCTCACTGCCATCTACCGGAGATGGCCGTCGAAGCGGCATCTGGTGGTCGACGTCGTCGTGGGGCATATCGGTACTGATCCAACGCCGGACACCGGCGATCTCAGGGCAGACCTGGTCGCCGGCATCACGACATTGGTTGTGGGGCTGAGCGAAACGGTAGTTGGGCGGATCCTGCCCGCGTTGGTTGCGGATCTGGCGGCGGACCCGGAATTGGCGCGGGATTTCCAGTCGGCATTCTTTCAGCCACGACGCGATTCCACTGCGGCAGTGCTGGAATCGGCGCGGCTGCGCGGCGACATTCGGAGCGACTTCGACCTGGACTTCGTCCTGGATGCCCTGGCGTCGCCGATCTATTACCGAGCGTTGTTCCGTCACTTACCGTTGGACGCGCTCCTGGCCGAGCAGTCCGTCGATTCCGTGCTGCTGACGTTGACTCCCCACGAAAATTCTTGAAGCCGTTTCGATTCAGTTCAATTCGACTGGATCGGGTCCGACACGGCTGTCGGTGTTCAGCGCTGCGATGGCAGCTGACTCGTCAGCATCGAGTGTGAAGTCGAAGATTGCGGCGTTCTCGCGCATGCGTGCAGGCGTGACCGACTTCGACAGAACGGTGTGTCCCTGTTCGAGGTGCCAGTGCAGAATGATCTGCGCGGGACTCTTGCCGTGTGCTGCAGCGATTTTCCCGATGGTCGGGTCGTCGAGGATCGTTCCCTGTCCTAATGGGCTCCATGCCTCGATTTCGATGCCGCGGCTCTGTGCGTACTCCCGTGATGCGTGCTGTTGCAGGCGGGGGTGCAATTCGATCTGGTTGACGGCCGGGGTGATCGAGCTGTGCTCGGCCAGCAGTTCGAGGTGCTCGGGCAGGAAGTTGGACACACCGATCGCCCGGGTGCGGCCGGAGGCGAGAATTTGCTCGAATGCCGCCCAGGTCTCGACGAACAGGCCCTTTGCCGGCGCGGGCCAGTGAATCAGATAGAGGTCGACGTAGTCGAGTCCGAGCTTGTCGAGGCTGGTGTCGAAAGCGGCGAGTGTTC
>NZ_JBEOXI010001048.1:0-1190 GCF_040296465.1 Streptomyces sp. NPDC002130 | reverse complement strand
CCGGTCTGACACTGCTGGTCTACACCGCCGCGCCCGGGACGCCCACGGCTGATGCACTCAAACTCCTGGCGAGTTGGGCGGCAACCCAGGATCAGTTGGATCCGGCGAACGACAGCGAAGCGGCGCTCTGATTTCGATCGGCAGTAAACGTGCCGATTCAGCTCAGATGCGTTACCGCCCAGGCTACTTGGTCTCCACCTCGTCGCTTGGCTCGATACATCGCGTTGTCGGCGTCGGCAAGTATTCGATCGATGGTTCCGGACGCGTCCGGGATTGTCGAGGACAGCCACACGCTGGCTCCGACACTCACCGAGATCGTCTGTCTGCCGGCAGGCTTCGAGATCGAGTTGTGGATGTCGACCACGGTTTGTTCGATGCGACGTGGCTCGACAGGCATGAGAATCACGAACTCGTCACCGCCGGTCCGCGCGACCAGTCCGGTCTCTCCGACGGCCGAGTTCAGTCGTCGGCCCACTGTCACCAGTATTCGATCACCTTCTGCGTGACCGAGTTTGTCGTTGACGCTCTTGAACGAATCGACGTCGATCACCACCGCGAGAACAACGTGTCCCTGGAGTTCGCCGACACCGAACAGCTGTTGCCAGACGTTGTGCAGCCCACGTCGGTTCAGAGCAGCGGTGAGTGGATCGCGCCAAGAGTGTCGTGCATCGTCGGTCAAGTACAAGACGAGGAAATGCACGGTCATCGCGGCTGAGGCGATGACACACCCGATGACGAATCCGGTGGACACCGACAGCGAAGAGTCGGTATCCGGATCGGTTACAGCACGAATTGTCAGTAGCGCAACGACGAACAGCGCGCCGGTGATCTGTGCTGTGACTATTCGAGGGCTGTGGAATACCGACGAATAGTTCGCGACGACCACGAACAGAACGGCGCCGGTCAATGCCAGGAAACTCGCATGGATTCCGGCGAGCAGTATCAAGGACAAACAGATGTTGGTGAGCGCAATGAATCGAACGGATTGGCGGTGGCTCGGCCAGGACCGTCCGAGTGACCAACGAACCATGCAGTACAGCGCGATCATGCATGCCGTGCCCGCCGCGAGCCGTTCAGGGAGTTCGGTTGCGCCGCCCTTCACGAATTGAGCCAGTACGGCGAGTGCCACGAACACAGCACACCAAAAGGTGACGACCACCCTGGCTGTCCCCAACATCGATCGAGCAGCC
>NZ_JBEOXI010001047.1:0-1191 GCF_040296465.1 Streptomyces sp. NPDC002130 | reverse complement strand
ATTCCGGCCGGGCGCATGCCCAACGAAGTACCTGCTCTGGAAGAACCGCAACCCACGAAGGGCAAGAAGTAACCGATGTCCAACCCAGACCAGTTCGGCCCCATCGAATACGTAGCCGTCGAGTTTCCCAGCGGTGCACCGACCTCCGCGGGATTCGAGCAGCTGCTCACTCTCGTCGACTCCGGAGCGATCCGCATCCTCGACCTCGAGTTCGTCACCAAGGCCGCCGACGGATCGGTATCCGTCGTACCGGCCTCCACCTTCGAACTCGAAGATTTCGATCTGGCGCAGTTCGACGGCGCTGCCTCCGGACTGCTCGACGCCGGCGACATCGCTGCCGTTGGTGACGAGTTGGCCGCCGGAAGTGTTGCCGCCCTACTCGTCTACGAGGAACTGGCCATACTGCCTGCCATCGATGCCTGGACACGCAGCGGCGCAAAGGTTGTCACCGAAGGTCACCTGAGCTTGGACGAACTGGCTGATGCACTCGACAACACCGCACCGGAAAATACGGAGAAGGACGCATGAGTTTCTTGAGGCGAGCCGGCCGGGTAGCCGTCGCGAGCTCCATTCACGGCAATGTTCAGCGCCGTCAGCGGACCCGTTGGGCCGCCGAAGATCAGGCTCGCGCAGCCCAGGCCCAGCCGGTGCCGCCGATTCCGGATCTACCGCCCCTGCCGCCGCAGGCAGCCCCGACAGCGTCGATGGACGCGAAGATCGAACAGCTCACCAAGCTGGGCGAACTCAAGAACGCCGGCGTATTGACGGACGCCGAGTTCGAGACCCAGAAGGCGCGCATTCTCGCCTGAACTAGCCGGGCCGCCCGAGGGCAAAAGCCATGACGGGAAGCTGCGTCGTCGCGAGATTCAACAGAGATGCCACTCGCGGATCGGTGAATCCTGCGATGGCACAGCCCACAAGTCCCATCGCCTCGGTCACCAGGTACAGATTCTGAACCAGCACACCGGCATCCACGTGCATCGTGCGGTAGTGCCGCATCGCATACTTCTCGAGCGGTGCTTCCGCGTCGGCGACCACGAACAGAAGAACCGGGAACACGTCGACGAACTCGGGTTGGAGAAGGCTCGCACGAAGGTGCTCTCGTACGTCGCCCAGCCGGACAGCTTCGGCGCGGTCCGGGGCGTATCGGTACACCCCGACTCCGAGCGGATCACTGGGCTGGGTGACAAC
>NZ_JBEOXI010001046.1:0-1191 GCF_040296465.1 Streptomyces sp. NPDC002130 | reverse complement strand
GAGATCGTCATCGCCGGGCCGGCAGCCGTCATCGTTCTCCTGACCGGCGTCGTAACTCTCGACGAAGCCCGCGAAGAACTGACGAGCATGGCACCCACCGTCGTCTTCCTGGTTGCCGTGCTGGTTCTCGCTCATGCCGCGGACGCTCTCGGCGTCTTTCGCTGGGTCAGCCAGATCCTGCAGCAAAGATCCCTCGCGGATCCACACCGGTTGCTGATTTACGTTTTCGGCGCCGCTGCCCTGACCACGGCGGTGCTGAGCCTCGACGCCACCGTCGTGCTGCTGACGCCCGCAGTGATCGCGGCCGCACGATCCATCGGAGCAAGTCCGCGGCCCCATTCCTATGCCAGTGCGCACCTGTCGAACTCGGCGTCGACGCTCCTGCCGGTGTCGAACCTGACCAACCTCATCGCTTTTGCTGCAACAGGTTTGACGTTCTTGCACTTCACGGCATTGATGGCGTTGCCGTGGATCGTGACGATCGCTGTCGAATATCTGATCTTTCGACTGTTCTTCCGCTCGGAACTCGTGCGGGACGACAGCGCAGATCCGCCTGCGGCAGCCAGATCTGCGCCTGCGCCGATTCTGCCGCTGACGGTGATCGGACTGACGCTGCTCGGTTTCGCGGTTTCGGGTTTCTTCGGGATCGAACCCGCCTGGATCGCCGTGGTGGGTGCGAGTGTCCTGGGAGCGATCGCTCTGGCTCGGCACCGTACGACCGCCGCCAAGATGATCTACGCTGCCGACCTCTGGTTCTGCGCGTTCGTCCTGGTTCTCGGGATCATCGTCGCCGGCGTCGCGAACGGGCCGGTGGGCGAATGGATTGCGCAGATCCTGCCAGGCGACACCAGCTACGGATCACTGCTCTTTGTCGCCGCGGTAGCGGCGGTTGCGTCCAATCTCGTCAACAACCTGCCGGCAACCTTGCTGATGATCGCGGCACTCGGAACGGCGGCACCTCCAGCTCTGGTGCTCGCGATGTTGATCGGCGTCAACCTCGGCCCCAACCTCACCTACGTGTTTTTGTCGCCAACGAAGGCCTGATCAAACAGCTGCCGTCGGTAGAACCACTTGGCGGGCGTGCTGCCCCCCGCGCCCTGGACGTCGGCGTTGAAGACGCTCGGGATGATGTAGTTCGGGTTCAGCTCGTCCTCGGTCACCACGTCCGCGAGGGCGGTCGCGGCGGCCAGC
>NZ_JBEOXI010001045.1:0-1196 GCF_040296465.1 Streptomyces sp. NPDC002130 | reverse complement strand
CGGCAGCACCAGCAGCGCGACCAACGCGGCGCGCGGCAGCGTCCCCCGCCCGAAGGCGCCGGGGCGCGGTTCCACAACCGCATCGGCAACTGCTGCGATCCACCCACGATGCCGCGATGGTCGTCGTCGGCGGCCGTGATGACCACACGAAGGATTTCGAGGATCGAGTTGGGGTAATCGCATCGATACCGACGGCCACGCTCTGGCCGACGTCGCCCGACTCGACACCATGGTCACCGTGGTCGACGGCAACAGTTTTCTGCGCGACTACACGGCTGGAGGTCGCGTCGAAGCCGATGCTCCGGAAGATGAACGAGACATCGCGGATCTACTTGTCGACCAGATCGAGTTTGCCGACGTCATCCTGGTGAGCAAGGCCGATCTGATCTCGCACCAGCACCTGGTCGAATTGACCGCGGTCCTGCGATCTTTGAACGCAACCGCTGCGATTGTTCCGATGATGCTCGGTCGCATCCCACTCGACACGATTCTCGACACAGGTTTGTTCTCGCTCGAGAAAGCCGCACAGGCCCCCGGTTGGTTACAAGAACTACAAGGTGAACACACTCCCGAAACCGAAGAGTACGGAATCAGTTCGGTGGTGTACCGCGAGCGCGCACCCTTCCACCCCCAACGTCTGCATGACTTCCTCAGCAGCGAGTGGACCAACGGAAAGTTACTCCGGGCCAAGGGCTACTACTGGAATGCCGGCCGGTTCACCGAGATCGGGAGTATTTCCCAGGCCGGTCATCTCATTCGCCACGGATACGTCGGCCGTTGGTGGAAGTTTCTACCCCGTGACGAGTGGCCGGCCGACGATTACCGCCGCGACGGAATCCTCGACAAGTGGGAAGAACCTGTCGGAGACTGCCGACAGGAACTCGTCTTCATCGGCCAAGCCATCGACCCGTCTCTACTGCACCGAGAACTCGACGCGTGTCTACTCACCACAGCCGAGATCGAACTCGGGCCAGACGTGTGGACCACCTGGAGCGACCCCCTGGACGTCGACTATACCGACCAGACCGTTTGATATTGATCTCTTCGGCACGAGATTCCCCGACCTGACGATACTTAAAATCACGCTGATTTGAAGGCATGCCCGCAGCGCAACGGCCCCTTGTCCGAAAACTGTCAACAGTTCTACACGGAGAAATGGCTACCCTTAGGATTACGCTGCACGCATGTTTTCTTCC
>NZ_JBEOXI010001044.1:0-1196 GCF_040296465.1 Streptomyces sp. NPDC002130 | reverse complement strand
TCCGACGTCAGCACCGCGGAATTGGGTGTCGATCGCGGCACCGGTGGTGCGCAAGAGTTCGCCGACGCTGATATCCAAGCGTCGCAGGCGGTCTCGGTACACAACGCTGGCCGAGTACCCGCTGATCAAGGTGCCGTCGAGGTCGAAGGCGGCGATCGTTCCGGGCCCGGGAGGGGCGGCTTCGATGGCGGAGTGCAGACGCTCGAGTCCGGTCACAGTCCTACTTCCTCGTTCGCGGCGGGCGCTCGGTTTGCTTCGGGAATGGTGACTACTGCAGCGGCGTCGGGCACCGGCATGGCCACCTGATCGAGCCGTGCATGCGCGAGCGCTCGGAGGTGGCGCAGACGCTCGACCTGAACCTTGATTTCCGCGGCGAATGCCAGGCGCCTGGCCCGGACGCCGTCGTCGTCGACTTCGATCAAGTTCCGGTTGCGCGCCAAATTCAGTGCAGTGGCGAACAATTCACCGGAAACCGATTCGTTGCTGGCGATCTGCTGTCGTAGGCGACGCTGATGTGCGACGTCGATGCAGTTGCTGACGAAGGACTTCTCGTCGAACGACGTCGAAATCGGGGCAAGCACAAGCTGATCGGCGACAACCTGGTACGCCTCGAGAAACGGTTGGAGCACACGGTGCGCGAGGTACGGCCGCACCGACTCGATCATGTGCTCGGTTCGTTTGTCGTCGGCCATGACGGTTTCCCACTCGGGATCGATCAGGGTCAGCTCGGTCCGCATCTCCTGCTCGAAGGTGTCCCGATCGCTGAAGAAGAACTCGAATTTCAACAGATCGCGGATGCGCTTGGCCTCGGCCCAACCGTCCCCGATGGGATCCTCGAACCGTTCTTCGACGGCTGCCTGCAGTACGAGTTCGGTGATGGCACGCACGACGAGAAAGTGAATTGTGTTGTTGCGGTAGAAGGCAGCGACAAGGTGCTGGTCCTTGCCGAGGTAGAAGACCTGCTCGCCGCCGCGATCGAAGCGCTCGAGGACACCGGAATCGACGTGTGTCTGCAACGCCTTCTCGATGACGCGCGGATCGGGCAGTTCGACGTCGCCGGCGATCGGAAGATTTCGCGCGGTGATGTACCCGAACAGCGGCGTGAGGATCGCGGTGAGCTCACGAACGGTCAACGCCCGGTCTTCGATTCCGAGGAACGCCAACATCGCCAGTGAAGACACGGTCACCGGGGTGAC
>NZ_JBEOXI010001043.1:0-1197 GCF_040296465.1 Streptomyces sp. NPDC002130 | reverse complement strand
GCTGTCCTGTGAGGCTAAGCGCGGCTGCACGGTGAGGGTCTGGGTCTGGGGATTCAGAAACGCAACTTCTCGGAACTTGTTGTCCGGCAAGGCGGTGCGAGCTACGAGGCCCTGTCCGAGCAGTGCGCCGAGCGCGGTGGGATCGTCGACGCTCCACAAGCGGGTCTCGTCCTCGGACCACGTGCGAATCATTCCGCCGACAACAGGACTGATCAGCACAGGCTCGAGGTTCGTACCGCCTGTTGATTCGCTCACCGCTGGCTCCCCACCGCACTCCGTACCGCCGGACCGGTTCCGCGCGACCAGATAAGTATGCCGCTTGCTGCTGTGCGCCTTTATTAACCGCCGGGGGTTAATAAAGGCGCACAGCAAGTGGTCACATATGCGTGCCGCCGTCGATGCGGATTTCCGTTCCGGTGACAAACGAGCCGTCTTCGGAGGCGAGCATCGCGATCACGCCGGCGACCGCGGACGGGGGAGCGAAACCCTCGCCGATTGCCGGCGCCAGCTTGCCGAGCAGCGTGAAGTCGATGTCGGCCGGGAAGCCGGGATCGGACGTCATGCCCGAAGCGATGCTGCCGGGAGCGACGGCCACGGCGCGGAGGCCCTGCTTGCTGTACTCGAGAGCGAGTGCGTGCGTGAAGGATTGGATTCCACCCTTCGACGCTGCGTACGCCGTCATGTAGGGGTGGGCGAACGTGGCCGACGTGGAACTGAAGTTGACCACGACGCCTGCTCCGCTTTCGAGCAGTGCCGGCAGGGACTCCCTCGTCATGAGGAATGTTCCGGTGAGGTTGACCCCGATGACGGTGTTCCAGAAATCGAGCGTCATCTCGTGGGTGTGCGCGGAGCGCAGAATGCCCGCCGCGTTGATCAACACGTCGAGACCGCCCAGAGCCTTGATCGCAGCGCCGACCTGTTCGCGAACAGACTCTTCGCTGGAGATGTCGACCTTCACCGTGGTCAGGCGATCGGCATGGCCTGCGTCCTTCGCAGCGTTCAATGTCTGTTCGAGGCCGGTCTCGGAAATGTCGGCGGCGACGACGGTGCCACCTTCTGCCAGGATGCGGGCAACGGTGGCCTGGCCGATTCCGGATCCTGCGCCGCTGATGAGGACGCGCTTGTCGTCGAATCGATTCACGAGAAAACTCCGGTCTGTGAGATGGACAGCTGTCTGGTGACCGATTCTGCGTGATC
>NZ_JBEOXI010001042.1:0-1197 GCF_040296465.1 Streptomyces sp. NPDC002130 | reverse complement strand
CGACACGACCACTGCCAAGTTCGACCTCGAACTCGCAGTAACAGAGTCGATCGGCGAAGACGGGATCCAGCAAGGGCTCTCGGCCGAATTCACGTTTGCTGCAGATCTGTTCGACGTGTCGACGGTCGAAGGGTTTGCTCGGCGACTGGTTCGTATTCTAGAGACTGTCGTATCGATTCCCTCGATTGTCGTTGGTGACATCGATATTCTCGATGCGGCCGAGCGGGGTGTGCTGGCCGATGTTCATGGAGGTCAGTCGGTCTCGGGAACCCTGGTCGAGATCCTCACAGCGGCGGCCGCTGTGGATCCGTCGGCGGATGCGATTCGCTTCGACGGTCAGTCGATCAGCTACCGCGAACTCGACGAGCGGTCGTCGCAACTCGCTCGTGTTCTGATTGCGAAGGGCGTCGGGCCGGAGGATCGGGTCGCGATCGCGATTCCGCGTTCGGCCGATTCGGTTCTCGCTCTGTGGGCAGTGGTGAAAACGGGTGCTGCATTCGTGCCCGTCGACCCGACGTATCCGGTTGACCGTATCGCCCACATGATCTCCGATTCCGGTGCGGTACTGGGTCTTGCCCTCAGTGACGTCGAGGCAGGATTGCCGTCGGCGTTGACGTGGGTTGTTCTCGACGACAAGAAGACAGCGGCGGCGTGTGCGGCAGAATCTTGCGCGCCGGTGAGTGATTCGGATCGACGCAGTGCGATCGACGAGCGGCAGCCTGCCTACGTCATCTACACCTCGGGCAGTACCGGAAAACCCAAGGGCGTCGTCGTTGGTCATCGCGGGTTGACGACGATGTATCACAATCACAGGCTCGCAATGCGACCGGTCGCCATGATCGACTCCGCTACAGCCGCTGTACCGGTCACGCCGAAGCCTTGCCCCCGAAACTCGGGATTGACCCACACACCCTGAATCTGGCCACAGCGCGCAGACATCGAACCGACCTCGGCCTTGAAAACGACCTGGCCGTCCTCGATATGCGCCCACGCTCGCCCGGCGGCGATCAGACTTGCGACACGATGTCGGTACCCGCGCCCACCGTCGTTGGCACGTGGATCGACGCCGACCTCTTCGATGAACATTGCGATCGCGGCAGGAAGATAGATCTCGAGTTCGTCCGAACGAACCTGCCGGACCAGCGGATCGGACGGACACGCCAACGGCTCGGATACCGCGAGCAAAGGTTGTTCGGG
>NZ_JBEOXI010001041.1:0-1198 GCF_040296465.1 Streptomyces sp. NPDC002130 | reverse complement strand
GGGTGGTGCGCGTAGGAGTCGATGACCTGCACGCCCGCGGCCTCGCCCTTCAGCTGCAGGCGCCGCTTCACGAACCCACCTACCAGATCACGGATCATCTCTTCGGCAGCCGATATCATCGGAGCGAATCGCTCCGGTTCGTCACGCGCCCGTATATATCAGGTGGGGTTGTTCCGACGCTGCGCTTTTCGTTGCCCGAAATGAAGTCCTCGGGGGGCGCTCCAAGCATTGTCTACGCAATTCGGTCGGGCGCGGGTCGTAATCGAAACTGAAATGCGCTCGAACCTTACTATTGGCCATTCAGTATTGGATCCAAGCATCGGAGGAATCTTGTACGGATGGTGGGAAACTTTTGAGCACTATTGTGTGACAGGATCAGTTCCGGTGGCAACATCGTCCGATCTTGCCCGTATCGAGGCTCACGCCCGAGCGGAGGCCAAGTATGCCGGGAAGCAACAGGTAATTGGTCGGCGAAACGGAAATGACTGGCAAATAACATATGTCGTTCGTTCTGGTGGACTGCATGAGCAATCCGAAAAACAGGCTGCAAGGTACGCCGGTGCTCGACGCGGCGGATCGCGGGACAATCTCGGCCTGAGGCCACCTCGGTCCGAGACCAGGATCGATTCCATCGATCTGGACCAGTCCGCGCAGGAGGTACTGGTCATGCACAACGCGTTGATCGTTACGTGGAATCCAGATCAATGGGATTGGGGCACTGACTATCGCGACGCCATCGAACGTACTGCGCAAGGAAAGCGGGTTCCGGACAACTGGTCAACGGGTGGACGGAAGAGCGGGGTTGGCCCAGGCGACCGGGTTTTCCTGCTTCGTCAGGGAACTAAGGGACGAGGAATAGTTGCCAGCGGAAAGGTGAGAAGCGAAATTTACGATAGCAATCATTGGGATGGTTCCGACCGTCCGGCAAATTATGTCGACTTACAGTGGGATGCCGTCCTTGCGGTCGAAGATCGACTACCAACCGAGGCCTTGGAAGAGGCTATGCCTGAACAGCATTGGCGACCTCAGGGAGGCGGAATCATGCTGGCGGCAAACGTAGCTTTGGATCTCGAAATGTTGTGGGTGGCGCACCGCGACAGTCTTGATGTCGAGGCAGAAGGTCGCCCGCGCAGAGGGAAAACCCAGGGACGGTTGCAGGATTCGGTCCTCCGGAAGAAGATCGAAGATGCTGCACAAG
>NZ_JBEOXI010001040.1:0-1198 GCF_040296465.1 Streptomyces sp. NPDC002130 | reverse complement strand
GGAGCGCTTCCTGTCCCAGAACACCCACGCCGCCAAGCAGTTCACCGGTGTGGACGGTTCGGACGTGCCGCTGGACGAGTCGATCGCCGCCCGCGGCCTGGGGTGGGACCGCATCGAGCCTGGTGCGAATGAACCTGGCAACGTCGCGTAACGCAGCCCGGCTCTCCGGCAAGCCAGGCCACACGGCGGGAAACGCGTGAACCTGACCGTTCCAGATCTGCAGCGAGCACGGCACCCCCGCGGCGGCGAGCCGCTGCGCCATCACCTCCGAATCAACTCTGAGAACCTCGGATTCAGCGGCGATCAGCAACGACGGTGGCAGCGCGGCCAGATCGCCGTCGACAGGTGAGTTCGTCTGTCCGCCAAGCTTTCCGATCGCTATCAATGCCGACACCGGGGCGATCACGTCGCGTCGAGCGTTGGCGTGGACTGATTTGGTGGTGCAATCGAGATCGAGGAGAGGTGAGAGTCCGACCAGTCCGGCCGGAACCTCGAGCCCGGCGGAAACAGCTGCAAGCGCCGTCGCGAAAACCAGGAAACCTCCGGCCGAATCACCAACGAAGACAACCTTTTCCGGCAATACTCCCTGTTCGAGGAGCCACCGGTATGCACCCAGACAGTCGTCGACGGACCCACTGATGCTCGTGCTCGGCAACTGCCGATACGCGACGTGCATGACCGGAAGGCCGGTTCGCTTGGCGATGCCGGCAACCACCGGTCGATGCGTGTTGAGCCCGCAACACATGAACCCGCCGCCGTGCAGGTAGAGAACTACACCGTCGCGCAGATCAGCCGTCGAGCCTGCCGTCCGCACGAGCTCACCGTCGAAACCTGGAAAACGAATCGCTTCCCGATCGATCCCGGAGGGAATGCGTACACCCGCGGCCGAGTCCAGCACTGCGGCGCGGCGCATGGCGCCAGGCGTCAGCGGAGCGATCCCGACCACTGGCCGAAGCATCCATCGACACGCGTTGTAGAGGACCTGCGATTCGATACTCGGCCTGCCGTATCGAGTTCCGGTCCTACGACTGACAGTCGGCAACAGAGACATCTGTCCAGATTAGAAGCGATCAGGCACCGAAGAGGTCGACTTCGTCGAGATCGTCGACGATCGTGACCTTTCGTTTCCGCCCGCCGATGACCTTCCCCAGACCGCGCAGTCCACCGGACTGAGCTTTCGGGGCGGGTTCGATGCGCT
>NZ_JBEOXI010001039.1:0-1198 GCF_040296465.1 Streptomyces sp. NPDC002130 | reverse complement strand
CTGTGAAGTCGTTCGACCAACGTTGAATGTCCAAGCTGCTCATTACTTTCCTCCGGTCTACGACCCGGCGACTGTGACCGCACAACGTATGCGAGGCATCGGTCGCGCATGAGAACTATCTGCGAAAATGCGGTTTCCGTTACCGCTGGACCGACCGAACAGCGACGCAGGTTCATTCGAACCTGCTGTTGCAGATTCGTCGAACGGTTGAAAAAAATGCCGTGCAGAAGTTCGAACGAAAAACAGTATCCGCCAAAAGTATTAGCTCGAAAGAACTACGAACCACTCGAGTTCCGCCACATCAGACGGTCACTTCTTCGGCGGGTTTCTCCTCGTGGCTCGCCGCGCCGAAGACAGCCACGGCGACGGCGCCAGCGATCGCTCCGATGAAGCCGACGACGGCAAGCCATTCAAGGCCCGGTCGCGACGCGTCGCCGAGAACCACGTCGCCGACGATTCCCTGAACCAGCGTCTCGCCGACAACCAGAGCCGCTGTCGCGCCGTTGACGGATCCCAGTTGCAACGCGACCGTGTGCAGATAGAAACCGCCCAGACCCGAGACGAGGATTGCCCAGCCGGCCGGATCGCGGAGCATCGTGCCGATTTCGAACGGATCGATTCCGTAGACCACGCGTACGGCAATGGCCAGACAGCCGAACAGCACACCCGAGATCAACCCGGCGACAACTGCTGCGCGTGAGCCCAACCATCGGATCAAACCGATGCCGATCAGCAAGATCAACGCCGAGCCCACGAGGACACCCCAGTGGACGGCGTCGTTGGAACTCCCGCCGCCCGCGTGACCCGACGACAATCCGAGCAGCAGGAGCGATCCGATCACCGCGGCGATCGCGAACCAGTCACGACGACGCAACTGGATGCCCAGGACCACGGTCCCCAGCACTGCCGTGATGACGAGATTGGCGCTGACCACAGTCTGCGACAAGAACAGTGGAATGAGGCGCGCGGAGATGGCACTACCGGCGAATCCGACCGCATCGAGCACGGTGCCCAGGATGAACGATGCAGTCAGCGCGGCGGCGAAGGTCGAACGCAGGGTCGGGCCACCCGACGCCGTCACGTGTCCGGCCTCGCCTCGCTGCTCGGCGGCAGCTGCCGACTTGCGCGCACCGTACGCCTGCAGCACCGATGCAACGCCGTATCCGACGCATGCCACGATCGCGGCAATCAGTCCGAT
>NZ_JBEOXI010001038.1:0-1198 GCF_040296465.1 Streptomyces sp. NPDC002130 | reverse complement strand
AGGTCATCGGCGCGCCGGAGGAGAGCCCCGACGGCGAGCACAAGCGCTTCTTCGACCTGCTCGTCCTTGACGAGGCCGCAACTCCGGCGAACTCGACGCGATCTCGAACAGCACCGCCGCCGGAGTCCGCGGATCCGCAGCCTCGAGAGCACGCCGCGAAGGCTGAACGGGCTGTCCGACATTCGGTACCGCAGCTGTAACCGTGGTGGCTGACGCGAACAGTTGCACCCCCGCATACAAATTCCGAACAGCCGGTGAGACTGTGAGGGGGAGAGCGACCACAACTACCAGCACCGCCATGGCGAGATCGAATATCCATGAACTGTAATATATTTCGCCGTACATGGCCGACTGCACCACGAGACGAGCGATCATCAGGACCAGCAAGCCGACACAGACTCCGAGACAGACCTCGCGTGACGGGCGAGGGTCGAGCGAAGAATACCGCAGCGACAGTGATTTGACTCCGACGACGGCAAGAATCGCGACGAGTATCGCGAGAACAGCGAGCACTAACGCATCTCCCCACGGCACGATGCCAAATTGCGTTGCTGCCATTGCGATCTGAGAGAATCCAACACCGAAGCTCCACACCGCGATCAACAGCATGCCGTTTCGTGCCGCTGCGAGCCAGACGTATCCGGGGTGCGTCCCGTCGCCGACGGATGCAACACCGAATGGAATGAATGTAATTGCGGCTGCGGCAATCAAGAACGTGATGCCGTAGTACGGACTAGCCGTGACCGTGTGGAACAGTTCGACACTTGTGCCCTCGCTGATCGAGTGGAGTAATCCGGCTGCGAGGAGAGCGATGCCGAGCGCGGCGATGGTGAGGCGCCAGGACGCAAACCGTCTGGCGAGACCTACTGCCGCAACACCCACCACGACGATCGGAACGGCCGACGACACGAAGAGAACGATCAGGCTCTCGAATGTCTGCGGCCCGTCGTAATATCGGTAGCGACTGGCGGAGACCAGGATGTAGATCAGCGCGAGTAGCGCCGAGGCCACTGACGACCCCCAAGCCACAAACACAAGCGGCTTCACCAACGCCAACCATCGCGGCGCAGTTCGAGGGTCGATGCGAATTTCGGCCGCTCGCGGTTGAGATGCGAGCAAGGCACCGGCAAGCCCGAACCACTCTCCGGCATCGAGGCGTCCCCGGCCGACGTCATTGCGGTCATCGCCGATTTCGCCC
>NZ_JBEOXI010001037.1:0-1199 GCF_040296465.1 Streptomyces sp. NPDC002130 | reverse complement strand
GCCCCACGCACCAACCAGTTAAGGAGCCCGCCGTGGCCGGCACCCTGAAGAATGTGACCGACGACTCCTTCGAGCAGGACACCGAATAGAAGGTGGGCGGCCAGATTCGTCCGACGACGGCGACCGTGAGTCCGTAGGCTGTGCCGAAAGCTGAAAGTGCAAGCGGAAGAGTAAATTCTCTACCGCTTGCGTCACGGGCCAGCCGCCATCCCGTCGCATTCAGTGTCGCCGAGACGGCAAAGGCGACAGCGGTTCCGACTATCAGGAACCACGTAGTTGCGGGGAACCAATGTGGTGCGTCGGAGTAGCTGTATCCCTCGATCACCCACATGTATCCGGTCTTGCCGTCCTCCATCGGCGGCGGTGGAGGGGGTTGGATTCCGACATGTTCTGTTCGCGTGGATGGCGTGGCGAATCTCCAGGCGAGCACTCCGAGGACGCTCAGGAGCAATCCGGTCGCGATGAAAACTGCGAAGAGTGGTTCTGCAACACGGTCGCGAAGCGTCGTGAATCGCATTCGAAGATCGTCTCATCTCAGCCCGAGATCGAGAGTCTTTGTCGGTGGCTTCCATTACCGTGCGCGCATGACTCTCACACTCGGCATGATCACCTTCGACAGTCTCGATCCCGGTCCCCTCGCAACGTGGTGGGCAGCGCAATTGGGCGGAAACATCGTCGAGGAAAACGACGGTTGGTTCTACATCGTCTCGGTCCCTGACAGCGCCACCAACTTCGCTTTCCAGAAGGTCCCGGACCCCACCGCCGGGAAGAACCGCATCCATCTCGATCTGGGGAGTCCGGATCTCGACGCCGAGGTGGCGCGCCTCGTCGAGGCAGGGGCAACTGAGCACCACCGCGAGAACATGGACGGTTTCCGCTGGGTGACGCTCCTCGATCCTGACGGGAATCAGTTCTGCGTGTCCGGTCCGCATGCCTGAGCCGACCGGTCCTGTGCCCACCTGATTCGCGCCCACTGATTTCGCAGGCAGTGATTCGGGCATGATGAGGGGCATGACTTCTCAGACTTCTCGGACCGGGGCGGCTTCTCTGACCGGGGCCGACGCAGACGGCCTGTGCAGCTTCGTCGATTCGTCACCGTCGCCGTTCCATGTGTGCGCGACGGTGGCGACCGAGCTGACAGCCGCTCGGCCAAGACCACGGCCGGAGTTGACATGGGATTCAACCGGGAACCCGGGGGC
>NZ_JBEOXI010001036.1:0-1200 GCF_040296465.1 Streptomyces sp. NPDC002130 | reverse complement strand
GTCATGGTGCGCCTTACCTCACTGGCTCGATGCTTCAGTACGTGAAACAACCATGCTCCTGAAAATTTCAGGTTGTCAAATAACCGGGTACCCTCTGCTCGATCCGCTTCCTCTGCAATACGTTCACTTCGTGACCGATCTGGTCAGCGGCAACATGGGTGACAGTCTGATTTCCGGTACCCCGGTGTTGGATTCGATCTCCACCGCTCTGCCACTGACCATTCAGCTCACGGTTCTCGGACTGGTGATCGCCATCGTGCTCTCGCTGATCTTCGGTGTCACCAGCGCACTGTTCCGCGATCGTTGGCCGGATCAGGTCATCCGAGTGATCTCCCTCGGTGGTGTGGCAGCACCGTCATTCTGGTTGGCACTGCTGATGATTCAGTACCTTGCTGTCCAACTCGGATGGTTCCCTACCGGTGGCTACGTCAATCCGAGCGACTCCGTCAGCGACTGGCTCTGGTACATGGCGCTCCCTGCGCTGTCTCTGTCACTGCCCGTCGCGGCGCAACTGACGCGAATCATCCGCACGTCCATGGTCGAGGAGCTGGACAAGGACTACGTCCGTACCGCAATCGGCAGCGGCCTGCCCTATCACGTGGTGATCGGACGGAATGTGTTGCGTAACGCGCTGATCAACCCGCTCACCGTTCTGGGCCTGCGTGTCGGTTACCTCCTCGGCGGCGCCGTGGTCATCGAGCAGATCTTCGGTCTTCCCGGAATGGGTCAGCTCATGATCAACGGCGTCACCAACGGTGATCCCGCAGTCGTTCAGGGAGTTGTCATCGTCATCGCGGTCGGCTTCGTCGTCGTCAACCTCGCCGTCGACATCCTCTACCTGCTCGTCAATCCACGACTTCGGAGCGCAGCATGATGAGAAGAAAACTCACCGAGAAGCTTTCGCGACCCGGTATCACCTTTTCTCGCTTCCCCCTCTCGGCCTGGCTGTCGATGGCGGTTCTCGCGATCATCGTGCTCGCCTGCCTCTTCGCGCCGCTGATCACGCAGTACACCCCACTCGAACAGGCGGTCGGTACCGCGGGCCCCAGCGCCGAGCACTGGTTCGGTCAGGACAGTCTCGGCCGAGATCTGTTCAGCCGCTTGCTCTACGGCGGACGCTGGTCGCTGACCATCGGTCTCGGCTCCACCTTCCTCGCACTGTGCGCCGGCGCTCTCATCGGATCGGTGGCCGCAACGAGC
>NZ_JBEOXI010001035.1:0-1201 GCF_040296465.1 Streptomyces sp. NPDC002130 | reverse complement strand
GCTCCCCCGCTGCTGCTCGGCCCCTCACTCAACCGACCGTCGACCACTCGTCGGCAGTGCGGAGGTGACATAACGACCACCCGATGCAATTGAAGCGCGAAACTTAGTGTTACACAGCAGGTTTACCCCCTTGTGAGTCCACGCACATCGAACGTACCGGCACTTCTGGTCCGAGTTGCGAAAGATCAATCCTGACCGCTCGATCACATCTACCCTTCGAATCCGAAAGGCCACCCCTGACATGCCCGAACTACCATCACCAATTGCCCCGTACCTCGAACCGGCAGCAAAGGAGCTGTGCGAGGCCACCGACCCCCACCCCCGGATCTACGAAGTGCCACCAGAAGAAGGACGAAAGATACTGCGGGACCTACAAAGCGGCGACGGCGTAGCACGACCCGATGTCGACGAAGAGTGGGTAGACGTCGATGCAGGCCAATGGGGAACTGTCCGCACCCGCATCATTCGACCGAAGGGCATCACCGGGCCACTGCCGGTGGTGTTCTACATCCATGGCGCTGGATGGGTTTTCGGAGACGACAAGACGCACGATCGACTGTTTCGCGAACTGGCAGTAGGCGCCGGCGCAGCTGGAGTATTTCCCCGTCTACGACCGGGCACCCGAAGCACAATATCCGACGCAAGTCGAACAGAACTATGCGGTGGGCCAGTGGGTACTCGAACATGGTGCCGAGCACGGCCTGGATACTTCCCGCATCGCGGTGACCGGAGAGTCGGTCGGTGGATGCATGTCCGCGGTCTTCGCCCTCATGAACAAAGAACGTGGAGGTATCGACCTCAAAGCACAGGTGTTGCTCTACCCAGTCACCAACGCGGACTTCGATACTCCGTCCTACCTGCAATTCGCCGAGGGCTACTACCTCACTCGTGACGGAATGAAGTGGTTCTGGGACGCATACACGTCAAACCCCGCGCAGCGTGCAGAAGTGCACGCATCACCCCTACAGGCTTCCCTCGACGAACTAGCTGGACTTCCGACCACGCTGGTCATCACCGACGAAGCCGACGTCCTGCGAGACGAAGGCGAACAGTACGCGAACAGGCTCCGCGAAGCCGGCGTCGATGTCACATCGGTACGCGTAGCGGGAATGGTTCTCTCGGACAATGTCCTCGTCGCAGGAGATCAGGAACACGGGCGGGTGTTTGTGGTACGTGCCGGTAAGCAGAAGGCTGCGCACGG
>NZ_JBEOXI010001034.1:0-1201 GCF_040296465.1 Streptomyces sp. NPDC002130 | reverse complement strand
CGCCGATCAGCGCCTGCCCGATGACGATGCTCGCCCTGCGGCCCACCCGGTCCGCCTTTGAAGGGGGGTGCCGGGTCCGACTACACACTCACACACGAATTCGGCCCCGGCACGTCCCTGCCCTGCGGTACTGCTTGCGGGTAGTTCATCTCTCCCGCATCTCTTGACTCGTTCCTTGCTACGAGAAAAAAGATACAACAGCCCCGCGAGAATGTCTACCCTGACCGCTGTAGATATTTTGTTGCGAACTTTCCAGGTATCGATGTTCAGGAACGACCCGCTCACCGGGGGTGAGAGCGCTCCGTGTGAGTCGTAGGAGATGGATCTGGGACAATGCTCCGATGCGAAATACCCCGAAGTCCGAGTCGTTGTTGCGTGCCCGCGCGGAGAGGGAAGAGCGCACCGCCTCCTCCGAGCAGCCCGGAGGAGGCGCGTCGAGCCCCGGAGAGGACTCGTCGTCGTCCGAGCCGGGGGCACGCAGCGACAGCGCCACGATTCGGTCGGCTAGATCCGATCTCTCAACTCATGCCAGGGCAGTGGAAAGTATGCACGAGGCGATCCATCCCGATCGCGATTGAGTCGGGCGCCTGGTCGGCATGCGGAGGGCTTTCTCATGTCCGTCGCTCCAACGCACGCCGGCCGCCGCACTCCCGAATGCTGGGAGTGGCGACGACCGTCGAGTTGTCAGAGTGTGCGCTCAGTACTTGAACCTCAAGGCAGCAACTGGTCCAGGAAGGTGTTGCTGAAGACCTTGTGCGGATCCAACGCGTTGAATGCGGCGTTGGCGGTGTCCCAGTTGTCGCTCGATGGGACGCCGTCGCGGTAGGTCTGGGGGAGGCCCTGGGTGATGATCGGGGTGTCGGTGTACGGCTTGTCGGGGCCGAACGCCCAGCCCTTGGACCACTCGGGGCGGAAGGTGGCGTCGTTGTTGTTGTAGTGATTGCGCATCCACTGTTCCATTTCGCGGTAGAACGCGAACATGCCGGGGGTTCCCGGGACGCCGAGGACGTTGAGCCAGATGGCGGTGTCCCACTCCGGATGGTCGGGCCGGGGGCGCATGGCCGAGATGGTGGGGGCGCCTGCCGAGTCGACCTCGACCTCGGACGGTTGATCGAGGCCGCAGCAGCGGATTTCGACGGGGCCGTTGAGGGGGAACTGACCGATGGAGCGGTAGTACTCCATGCGGCCGTTGAACCACTGG
>NZ_JBEOXI010001033.1:0-1202 GCF_040296465.1 Streptomyces sp. NPDC002130 | reverse complement strand
GGTTCCGGCTCGGGCGTTGGCTGAGGCGGGCCTGGTCAAGGGGATCGAGGTGCTGGGCGCTGACGATCTGTCCGCGGTGATCGGGTGGTTGCGTGGGGAGTTGGCGCTGGCTGTTCCTGATGTTTTCGAGCGTGCTGGTGTGGTGGCGGTGCGGGATTTGAGTGAGGTTGTCGGGCAGACGGATGCTCGGTGGGCGATCGAGGTTGCGGCGGCGGGTGCGCATCATCTGATGTTGACGGGTCCGCCGGGGATCGGGAAAACGATGTTGGCGCAGCGGCTTCCGGGGATTCTTCCGCCGTTGACGGAGGGGGAGTCGTTGGAGGTGACGGCGATTCATTCGGTGGCGGGGGTGTTGCCGGAGGATCGGCCGTTGATCGACATGCCGCCTTTCATTGCGCCGCATCACAGTTCGTCGGTCAGCTCACTGGTGGGTGGTGGTAGTGGGATGGCTCGTCCTGGTGCGGTCAGCCGGGCCCATCGTGGCGTGCTGTTCCTCGACGAATGTGCCGAGATCGGGGTGAAAGTGCTCGAAGCGCTACGTACGCCGCTCGAAGACGGGGAGGTGCGAATCGCCCGGCGGGACGGAGTTGCGTGGTACCCGGCGCGGTTCCAGCTGATCCTGGCCGCCAATCCCTGCCCGTGCGCGCCGCCGAGAGACGCGGATTGTGTTTGTGCACCCGCGGCGCGTCGCCGGTACCTGGGGAAATTGTCCGGCCCGCTCTTGGACCGAGTCGACATCAGGGTCCGGATGCAAGCCGTTGCGACCGGAGCGCTGATCGACGAAGTGGGGGAAAGCACCGGCGATGTTCGTGCGCGCGTGGCGGCAGCTCGAGACACTGCAGCCCAGCGGTGGAGCGAGTACGGGTGGCGGACCAACGCGGAAGTGCCAGGGCCTGCGTTGAGGCAGAAGTTCAGACTCTCGCGTGCGGCGTTGGCGCCGGTGGAACGGGCGCTGCGTAAAGGGGTGATAACCGCTCGTGGGGCTGACCGAGCGTTGCGGGTTGCCTGGAGTGTCGCCGATCTGGCAGGTGAGGCGATGCCCGGACCAGACCAAGTTGTCACCGCACTCGACTTCCGAGACAGGGGATTCCAATGACTACACACGATCCACGACTACTCGCTTGGGCATATCTGTCCCGCGTCGTGCCGCACGATCTGCTCGGTCCTGCCGCCCGCCCGCCAGGCGGAGGTGCTGCGCGCGT
>NZ_JBEOXI010001032.1:0-1203 GCF_040296465.1 Streptomyces sp. NPDC002130 | reverse complement strand
TGGACCGGACCATCCGCTCCGTGAAGCGTCACATGGGCACCGACTGGAAGATCGATCCGCCCCAGCGCCCGCACCGCCGCCTCGGCCAGCGCCGGATGGTGCTCAGCCTGGACTGCAGTGGGTGTGACCTGCAAGAGCACTCGCCGTCGGTCCGCCGAGTCCCGTTCGCGAGCTACGTGGCCCGCTTTGACCATGCGGTCGACGAGCGCAGTCACCGATGCCGAGTTGATTCCCAGTTGTGCGCCGAGCCAGCCTGGCGTCGCCGGTGTGTCCGAGCGCTCGGCATCGAGAAGGCAGATCAACGCGCGCACGTCGGTGGAGTGCATTGTGTACTTGTTTGCAAAGCCGGAAACCGCCACGTTCAAGTCGACGGTCAGTGCGCGAAGCGAGTGCACGATCGCCATCGCTTCTTCTTCTGCATCGCCGACGCTCAAGGATGCCTCCAGCCCTGGTGTGTTGTCTCTCGATTGTCTACTATCTCGATAATCGAGAGAAATGGGGGTGGGGGATGGACTTCGATCGCGCATACGACGCTGTACTGACCAAATGGCCGCAGAAACCGCTGGGTGTGGACCTCACAGGCCGGTTCGGGAGCACGCATGTGAACGTCTGTGGACCTGAAAACTCGACGCCGTTGATCCTCTTTTCCGGTGGAGGCGCCACCTCGACGGTGTGGTTCGACAACGTTGCGGCGTTGTCGAAATCTCGACGAGTCTTTGCCGTCGACACCATGGGGGATGCCGGGCGCAGCGTTCCGAATGGTAATCCGATGAAGTCCGCCGACGATCTGATCGAGTGGATGGAATCGATAGTCGAGTACACCGGTGCCGAGGCCGTCGATGTAATCGGACATTCCTACGGCGCGATGATCGCATTGGCATTTTCTTTGCGTCGCCCGGAACGTGTCGGGAAACTTGTTCTGCTCGATCCTAATTCGAGTTTCTCCGGTATGAAGGCGGGCTACCTTCTGCGTGCGCTTCCGCTGTTGCTCAAGCCGTCGCGGGCTGGCCGACGGCGACTGTTGGAGTGGGAGACAGGTGAGTTGAGTATCGACTCCGACTGGCTGTCTCTTGTGGAAGTGGGCACTTCGGATCTACCGCGACCCGATCTCGTAGTGCCTCGACGTCCTTCGAAGGAGGCCTTGAGCGCACTGGATGTCGAGGTGCTGGTGGTCCTCGCGCAGGACGGACGGGTGCATGATGC
>NZ_JBEOXI010001031.1:0-1207 GCF_040296465.1 Streptomyces sp. NPDC002130 | reverse complement strand
ATGGCGGTCCGGGGCGGCGCCGCCGACTCCCTCCCGCCCGGCTTCGACACCTCCCAGCAGCTCCTGATCGTCAACGACTTCCCGCACGGGTTCGAAAGGGCTTCCACCGCTCAAGATCTTGTCCATCGGAGCAATTGCCAGAATCAAAGCAAGGGTTGCGATGTAGAAGACGAACAGTCGGACGATCGTCACACGGAACGCCTTCTTCACCGCTACCGCCGGGTTCTCCGCCTCACCGGCCGCAACGGCGATCATCTCGATGCTCAAGTAGCTGAAGATCGATACGATCACGGCAAACCACATGCCGGACAGACCATTCGGAAAGAATCCGCCACCGGCTGTCTAATTGTGAAATCCGTAGTCCGGGTTTCCGCTACCGAACACGACGTACGCTGCCATCACGATGAACGCCACGATCGCGAAGACCTTGATCGTCGAGAACCAGTACTCCATCGTTCCGAAGGCCTTGACGTTGAACATGTTCACGCCGATCAGCACTCCGGAGAACAACACGATCCACAGCCACGACGGTACGTCGGCGAACCAGAACTGCATGTATTCACCGATCGCGGTGACCTCGGTACCGACCGCGAGGACGATGCACGAAGATTTGTTGAAACTGCTGGCGGAGAACGCTGTTGGATGCACCTACGAGAAATCGGCTGGGGTATTTGAGACTGCCTAGCGAGGTGAAGCGACGAATGTTCGTGTCGTTTGTAGAGCGGTTGCGAGAGGTCACGAGTCGACTGGATTGACGCAAGAGCTTCGGTTACATGTCGTTGAATTCCACATTGATTTGCGGTTGGGGCTGTAGATCGATCCCGGAAATAGCCCGACATTCGGCTGCTGATCTGAAGTTCTGCACGGAGATACGGATACAACTCGCGGATCGCCCGAGTGGAAAACTCCAGTCGCTCGTCATCTGTCGCGCCGACGACTCAGTATCGTCGCCCCCGGCGGTATCTGAATTGGGGCGCCGATCTAACCGGCAAGAGCAAGAACGCCGTCGTTAACAAGTCCGAACCGGGATGGTCGCCATTCGGGATCAACCGGGTCGAGATGCTCGAAAAGTAGCTTGCTCGGATCGACATGCCGCAGAGTGAGGTCTGACAAATTCGGGGCGTCACCCTCAATGGGCGTCGTGCCGTCGACGTCGATCTCACCCAGCCTTAGCAGAGCACCTGACGATTGGGGTAAAGCCCGATAG
>NZ_JBEOXI010001030.1:0-1208 GCF_040296465.1 Streptomyces sp. NPDC002130 | reverse complement strand
TACACCCAGGCGTCCCGGACGACCGGGTCGAACGGCATGTCCGTGACGTTGCGCAGATGGTCCTCGGTGAGCCCGGCGAGGTCGAGGATGCGCCGGGCACCGGCGAGGTGGCGGTCCTCTCCCGAGTGGCTGGCCGCCGTCAGGGACAGGAGCTCGCCGTCGAGCGGCAGCCCGGCCCGGACCATGGCCACGGCCTGGACGGGCTTGATCGCGGAGCGGGGGTAGAAGGCGGCCTCGATGTCTCCGATCTGGAGCGCGACCTCTCCGTCGGCGTCGAGGACGACGACGGAGCCGTAGTGGATGCCTTCGACGATTCCGCCGCGGACGAGGTGGGCGACGGGGGCGTGGCGGGGTTCACGGACAAGGGGTGCGTCCGCGAGAGAACTGCTGAACATCACTGCCTGCTTCTCGGGGAGCGACGCGTTCCTCACGCGTCGGCTCCGGTGGTGGACTTGCGTGCGATACGGCCGCGGATGGCGAACCATCCGGCGACCAGGGCCCCGACGATCAGCGGCAGGCACAGCACGGTGGTGCGGCCCGCGCCGCCGTCGGCGTACATGAGGACCAGGACGGAGGCGAGGAACGCCAGCGTCACGATCTCGGTCCAGGGGGAGCCCGGCAGCCGGTAGCCCGGGCGGGTCAGCTCGCCCCTCTGGGTCTTCTGCCAGAAGAGGAGGTGACAGATCATGATCATGCCCCAGGTGGCGAGGATGCCGATCGCGGCGAAGTTCAGCACGATCTCGAACGCCTCGGCGGGCACGACGAAGTTGAGGCCGACGCCCAGCACGCAGATGCCGCTGGTGAGCAGGATGCCGCCGTAGGGGACCTGGCTGCGGCTCATCACGGACGTGAACTTCGGCGCGGATCCGGACATGGCCATGGAGCGCAGGATGCGTCCGGTGGAGTACAGGCCGGAGTTGAGGGAGGACATGGCGGCGGTGAGGACGACGAGGTTCATCACGCCGCCGGCCGCCGGGATGCCGATGTTGGACAGCACCGTCACGAAGGGGCTCTCGCCGGCGGTGTACTTGTTCCAGGGCAGCAGCATCGACAGCAGCACGACCGAGCCGACGTAGAAGACGCCGACGCGCCACATGATCGAGTTGATCGCCTTCGGCATGATCTTCTCGGGGTTCTCGGTCTCACCGGCGGCGACGCCGACCAGCTCGACGGAGGCGTAGGCGAAGACGACGCCCTGGATGATCAGC
>NZ_JBEOXI010001029.1:0-1210 GCF_040296465.1 Streptomyces sp. NPDC002130 | reverse complement strand
TGGATTCGCTGAGCGCCCGATACGTCGTACAGGCACCGGCAGGCACGACGCTGGCGGACCCGGCGAACGTCAAGGCCATGGACGACATGCTCGCGAGTATTCGCGGCATCGACAAGGTCGCCGACTCCGCCAAGGTGGACCCGGCAACTGCCACTCCGGAACAGGCCGCGAAGGCGTTGGTCAATCCGGTTGCCGGCAACGACTCCATGGTTGCGATGTTCAAGGAGAAGGCCGCTGCAGCGGGAACTTCCGAGGCGCAGGCTGTTGACGACGCGCGGGCGTTGTCGCCGCTCAGTGCCGACGGCACAGTCGGGTATGTCGAGGTTCCGTTCAGCGGTGACTTCGCCGATCTCGATCAGGCGTTGCGTGATTCGATCAACTCCGCAGCCGATGTCGGACGGTCCGAAGGGCTCAACGTCCAGGTCAGTGGTTCGGCCGCCCAGGAAGCAGAAATGCCCGGTGGTGTCACCGAGCTGATCGGTATCGCCGTCGCCGCTGTCGTTCTGGCCATCACGTTCGGTTCGCTTGTGGCCGCAGGGCTTCCGCTTCTCACGGCGATCATCGGTATCGCGATCGGCAGCCTCGGAATCACGGTCGCCACCGGATTCATGGATCTGAGTTCCATGACTCCGACGCTGGCGATCATGATCGGTCTGGCAGTCGCGATCGACTACTCGCTGTTCATCATGTCCAGATTCAGGCATGAGCTCACGCTCACCGACAATCGTGCCGAAGCGGCGGGCCGCGCTGTCGGAACTGCCGGTTCCGCAGTGGTATTCGCTGGATTGACGGTCATCATCGCGCTGGTCGCGTTGCGCGTCGTCGGCATCCCGTTCCTTTCGGATATGGGTGCGGCCGCAGCCTTCACGGTTCTGATCGCGGTTCTGATCGCCTTGACCTTGCTGCCCGCGATTCTGGGTATGTTCGGGCGCAAGGCTTTTGCCGGTAAGATTCCCTTCCTCAGCAAGCGTGCAGAGGAGTCCGAGGACGAGGATTCGGGCAAGCCGAAGTTGGCCCTGCGCTTCATCAGCGCCGTCGTGCGTCGTCCGCTCGTACCGCTCATCGGTGGTGTAGTCCTTCTGGGTGCATTGGCCCTGCCCGCAACGGGATTGAGCCTGGCATTGCCGTCGGAGGCGGCTCGTACGCCTCCACCGACGGCCGCGGCAACGGCTACGTCTTCCTGGACTACCGGCAGAACCAGCAGTACGAC
>NZ_JBEOXI010001028.1:0-1211 GCF_040296465.1 Streptomyces sp. NPDC002130 | reverse complement strand
GGATACTCCGTGATGTACCCGTATCCGCCGTGGAGTTGGAGGCACTTGTCGATCACTCGACCTGCCGCCTCGGTGCAGAACAGTTTCGCCTTCGCTGCATCGGGAATCGTCAGCGTGCCACGGTCATGACATTCGAGTGCGTTGTCGGACACCAACTGGATGGCATCGACCTCGGTAGCACATTCGGCCAGAACGAATTTGGTGTTCTGGAATGCCGCAACCGGCTTGCCGAACACCTTGCGGTCCTTGACGTAGTCGATGGCAAAGCGAAGCGCTGCACTGGCAGTGGCGGCCGCTCCGAATGCGATAGTCAGGCGCTCCTGAGCCAGGTTGTGGGTCAGGTAGCTGAATCCGTCGCCTTCTTCTCCGAGCCTGTCCTCGACGGGTACCTGTACATCGACAAACGAAAGCTCCGCGGTGTCGGAGGTCTTGAGCCCGATCTTGTTGATCTTGCGCCCCACCGAGTATCCGGGCGACGACGTGTCGACCACCAGAATCGACAACCCCGTGCGCCGGTTCTCCGCTGTGCTGGGCGCGGTGCGGCACACCACCAGGACGCGGTCGGCAAGTACTCCACCGGTGATGAACGTCTTGGAACCATTGACCACGTAGTGCGTACCGTCCTCCGACAGCTTGGCCGTGGTCGCGATGTTCGCCAGATCCGACCCTGTTCCCGGTTCGGTCATCGCGATCGCGAACATCAGATCTCCGGAAGCGAAGCCCGGCAACCAGCGGCTCTTCTGTTCTTCGTTCGCGTACTCGAGCAGGTAGGGCAGGATCAGGTTCGTATGCACCGACTGCGAGCCGAACGACGCCCCGGCGGCAGCAACTTCCTCGGCGACGACGACGTTGAACTTGAGCGACTTCTCGCCGCCTCCGCCGTATTCCTCCGGCACCTGAATTCCGAGTACGCCCAGCTCTCCGAGTCGTCGGTAGAAGTCACGGGGCGGGTGACCGTCCTCTTCCCACTTCTCGTGGACCGGGGTTACTTCCTTCGCGATGAAATCGCGGACGGTAGCCCGGAATGCCTCGTGATCCTCGTTGAACACGGTGCGCTGCATGTATGAACTCCAGTCGGTCGAGGGAACAGGGTGATCCTGATCTCACCTTGCCTCAATGTTCCGCATCCGATCCAACACTCATCGGCTATTGCTCCGATAGGGCGTACCAATATGGCCTGACCTGCGATACATAGGCAACCGCTATCGTTC
>NZ_JBEOXI010001027.1:0-1211 GCF_040296465.1 Streptomyces sp. NPDC002130 | reverse complement strand
AGCCGGGCAGCGAGGAGTATTCGGCTGGTGAGAACAGGTGCAGTGAGTCCCAGTAGTGCTGCCAGGATCCACCGGGCGCTGTTTCGGCGTCGAGGATGACGAAGTCGCGGCCGGAGCGGCGCAGGTAGTACCCGGCGGCCATTCCGGCTTGACCACCACCGATCACGACAACGTCGACCGTGATCGGTGTCCCTTGCGAGTGCACGAGTGTCCTTTCCTTATCCAGATCTTCTGCTGACAGCCGGGGTGATACGTCGATTACGTGGTCAGACGCCCGGCCAGGGCGTCGACGCGGGCAGCGATGTCGTCGCGGACCAGCCGCATTCGTTCGATTCCGTCGATGCCGCGTTCGGACGGCTCGTCGGTGTCCCAGTTCTCGAAGTCGGTACCGGCGACGGGATCGACCTTCGCTTCGCTGCCCAGGGTGACGACGAGGTCGACATTGCGCACCAGTTGCGGATCGATCAACGTCGGGGTCTCACCGGAGATGTCCACCCCGACCTCGAGGAGCGTTTCGGCGGACAGGGCGTTGACCGCGTCGCCGGGTTTGGTGCCGGCCGAGTACACGTCCACCTGGTCGCCGGCGGCTTTGCGCATGAGGCCGGCGGCCATCTGGGATTTGCCGCCGTTCTTGACGCACACGAACAGCACTGAAGGCTTGCTCATCGAAGTTCCTTTCGCTGGGTGTGGGAGTCAGACGGCGTCTACGGTGTGGCCGGCTGCGTCGAGCGTGTTGGCGGTGATGTCGCCGCGGTCGGCCAGCCAGCGTTCGGCGTCGATTGCTGCGGAGCATCCGGTGCCGGCAGCGGTGATCGCCTGACGGTACGTGTGATCGACCAGGTCACCGGCAGCGAAGACGCCGTCGACGGAGGTCGCGGTGGAACCGGGAGCGACGCGCACGTATCCGGCGTCGTCGAGATCGACCTGGTCCTTGACGAGCTCACTGCGCGGGTCGTGGCCGATGGCGACGAACATGCCGGTGATCTCGAGTGTGGAAGTTTCACCGGTGACGGTGTCGCGCACGACGAGGCCGGTGACGCTGTTCTCACCGAGCACCTCGACGGGCTCTGCGTTGGTCAGGAAGCGGATCTTCTCGTTGGCCTTGGCGCGCTCGAGCCGCGGCCATCCGACCGCGCCGCGCCTCGGCGAGGTCGGTGCCGGCCACCCCGGTGACGTAGGACAGGTAACCGGGTACCAGCGGCAGGACGCAC
>NZ_JBEOXI010001026.1:0-1214 GCF_040296465.1 Streptomyces sp. NPDC002130 | reverse complement strand
GCCCTGCCCGAGGGCGCGAGTGACGACGTCGCCCTGCTGGCTCTGTCGGTTCCCGCTCCCGACCAGGCCGCCGCCGCAACGGGGGCCGGTGCTGCGAGAACTCGTCACCTTGGAACGGGCTCGAATCGGCATTGCCCAGAGTGGTCGGTGTTCCCCAACCTGGTGTGGTGAGGAAGAGTTCGGTCGAGGACTTGAAGGTGGTCGGCGTGAGCAATGTCAACAGAACGCCTGCCAGCAGGCCGAGCACTGTCGAGATGCCCACGACAATCCACCTGTCACGAAGGACTTCGAAGAAGCCGGACGGGTTCATCGGAGAATTCCCCCATCGGGCGCGCCCTCGCGAATCACACCGGAGGTAGTCAGCGATTCCACCAGTTTCTGAGCAATCACAGCATTCCCCACTGCATTCGGGTGCACACCATCCTCGAATTTCAATGACGCGAGGTCGACGTCGGCGTACCAACCGTCGGCGACAGGATCGATCACGGTCGCCGCTACCGATTCCCCGTAACTTCGCAGCGCTGACACGAATTGCTCGTATCCTTCGTACGGCACTGGTGTGACGTAGGTCGGCACGATGATCACCAGACGCGCATCCGGCCATGCGTCCCGGACGGCATCGATGTACGACGTCATGACGGGAAACAAATCCATCGGAGTCATGTGCAGATCGTTTCGCCCACCGTCCACGAAGATGATGTCCGCTCGATACCGCTCGATCGACACTGGTAGGCGATTCGCGAATCGTGTTGTAGTTCCCTGATACTCCGGGGCGCCGTCGTTGGTGAAACCGGTGCTTCCCTGTGCATCGACATTGCAGTTCCACCCCATCCGGACGCAGATGATTCTCGGGTACGCCCCGAGCCCGATTCCGTTGATACCCGCAGTGAAGCTGTCGCCGAACCACATCGATGCCGGCGCCGTGTCCGGCTGCAACTGAGGAACCGTTGTCGCTGTAGTGAGGGCGGAACGGCCGTTTTCGGCAGCAGAATTCTGACGCACGGCCAGCGCTGTCGCACAGACGACCAATACCACCAGCAAAGCAAGACCCGTGATTTCCAGCGGGCGGCGACGGGCAGAGATTCTCGACGAGAATCGGCTCGTCCGAGTCATCGAGTCGCCTCCCGTCGTGAGACGAAGAAGCAGACCAACGAGTGGGCCGACCTGCGCGCCGCGGAAGTGGTCCAGCGCCTGCGCGAACTCGGCCTCGACCC
>NZ_JBEOXI010001025.1:0-1214 GCF_040296465.1 Streptomyces sp. NPDC002130 | reverse complement strand
CTCCACGACACCCAGTACCGCACGGCGCTGGCCTGGCAGAACACCGCCTACAACCAGCCCCCGCACCCGAGCTCAGGTCGACGCCGAACTGCGAGCCGTCGCCGAGCAACCGCTGGAACTGCGGTGCGTCGTCTTCTGTGGTGATGATCATGATGTCGCGAATCCCGGCCAGCATCAGAGTACTGAGCGGGTAATAGATCATCGGTTTGTCGTAGACGGGGACCAGCTGTTTGCTCACGCCGAGCGTGATGGGGTGCAACCTCGACCCCGTGCCGCCCGCCAGAATGATTCCGCGCATGCCTCGAAGTGTTCCAGTGTTCGCTGGAGAAACAAATCTCGGGCGCACGGTATCGTGCGTGGCCGGTAGGTAGATCGGTTCGATTCGGTGATCGTGGAGGCGCAAACGTGAGAGTTCTCGTGACTGGCGGTGCAGGCTTCATCGGCGCCAATTTCGTCCATCAGACGGTGGCAGAGCGTCCCGATGCCGAGGTCACGGTGCTCGACGCGCTGACCTACGCGGGCAACAAGTCTTCGCTCGATTCGATAGCCGACCGCATCACGTTTGTTCACGGCGACATCACCGACGCAGTGCTCGTAGACGAACTGGTGAGCGCCGCCGACGTCGTCGTTCATTTTGCCGCCGAGTCGCACAACGACAATTCGCTCGCTGATCCGTGGCCGTTCGTGCAGACCAACATCGTGGGAACGTTCACGCTCCTGCAGGCTGTGCGCAAGCACGACGTCAGGTACCACCATATTTCCACCGACGAGGTGTACGGAGACCTCGAACTGGGCGATCCGGACCGTTTCACGGAGTCGACCGCGTACAACCCGTCGAGCCCTTACTCGTCGACGAAGGCATTGAGCGACATGTTGGTGCGCGCGTGGACCCGTTCGTTCGGCGTCCGGGCCACCCTGTCGAACTGCTCGAACAATTACGGCCCTTATCAACATGTCGAGAAGTTCATCCCACGGCAGATCACCAATGTTCTCGCCGGATTGCGTCCCAAGTTGTACGGCGACGGTTTGAACGTCCGTGACTGGATTCATGTCGACGACCACAACAGCGCGGTCTGGGCGATCATCGACGGTGGCCGGATCGGTCAGACCTACTTGATCGGCGCTCAGCCAGTCGTCCGTCTCGAAGGGGTCCGGCTCCGCCACGTGCAGCTGGACCGGCAGGTCCTCGGCCGTCACGTCCGGCGCGATGTCCG
>NZ_JBEOXI010001024.1:0-1216 GCF_040296465.1 Streptomyces sp. NPDC002130 | reverse complement strand
GCTACTACGGCAATGTCGACGTCGCTGTGGTCGAGGTCGCGGGTATCACCGAATCGGGTGAACTGATTCCCTCCGCGTCGATCGGCAACAACAAGACGTGGCTCGACGTAGCCGACAGGGTCATCCTCGAAGTCAACTCATGGGTCCCCGAGGCGATGGAAGGTATTCACGACGTCTATTACGGCACCGCGCTGCCGCCGCATCGCAAGCCGCTCGAGATCATTCGTGTCGAGGACCGGATCGGCCAGACCACGTTCCGGGTGGATCCCGCGAAGGTTGTGGCCGTTGTCGAGACCAACTGCCGTGACAGTGCGAGCCCACTCACCGCGCCTGACGCCGTCAGCGAGGCGATCGCCGGCCACGTCCTGGAATTCTTCGACTTCGAGGTTCGTGCCGGACGGATGCCTGCCGATACGTTGCTTCCGCTGCAGGCGGGCATCGGCAATGTCGCCAACGCGGTGCTCGGAGGTCTCGATCGCGGGCCGTACCGAGGGTTGACCTGCTACTCCGAGGTCATCCAGGACGGGATGCTGAAGCTCATCAAAGACGGAACCGTCGCGCATGCGTCGTCGACGGCTTTGGCGCTCACCGAAGAAGGCATCGAGGAACTGACTGCGAACATCGACTTCTATCGCAATCACATCACGCTGCGACCGCAGGAGATCAGCAACCACCCCGAGGTGGTGCGCAGACTCGGAATCATCGCCATGAACGGCATGCTCGAGGCCGACATCTACGGCAATGTGAACTCGACGCACGTCATGGGGACGAAGATCATGAACGGAATCGGCGGCTCGGGAGACTTCGCCCGCAACGGCTACGTGTCCATGTTCCTGAGCCCGTCGACGGCCCGCGGCGGTGAGATCTCGGCGATCGTGCCGATGGTCCCGCACGTCGATCACACCGAGCACGACACTCAGGTGTTGGTGACCGAGCAGGGATTGGCGGATCTGCGAGGTCTGTCTCCGCGGCGACGCGCACGCCTGATCGTCGACAACTGTGCTCACCCGGAGTTCCGGCCGCTGCTCCACGATTACATCGCTCGCGCCGACGCTCAGCCGGGTGCGGGGCAGACTCCGCACCTCCTGTGCGAGGCATTCTCGTTCCATCAGCGGTACATCGGCCCGACGCGGAGTGGTCCATGCCGCCGCCGGAGGCCCCGGGGACGTCCTCGCCCCAGCTCTTCAGCCAGCCGGTCATGGTCCGGATCTCGGGA
>NZ_JBEOXI010001023.1:0-1216 GCF_040296465.1 Streptomyces sp. NPDC002130 | reverse complement strand
GTCCGGGATCGGCACCGAAAGTGCGCCCAATTTCATGGTCCCTCCGCGAACTACGACGCTGGCGCACGTCGTCACCTCGAGATCCTCGATCGGGCACGTGCCCCAACCGTCGAAGGTCAACGGATCAATCTCCGGCGCACTGGAGGAACCGAGTGATCCTCCCCCGGAGGACCCTGACGAGGATTCGTCGGCGACTGCCACACCTGCCCCGGCCATGACAAACGATGCAATTACCACAACGGTCGACAACACTCGAGATTTATTGCGGCTCTTCATCTTCGAATTCCTCCATCGTTGACGGAACGTCACGAGAGCCACCCCTGCGGATCGCACCTCGATCTACGCCCGGCACGCTACCGAGAAGTGAGACGCGGATTCACACATAACGGCGATATTTCCCACCAAAGAACTACGGCGATCACGCTCGATCGAACTTCCGTCCTAGCTCGGAAACCGTATCGATCCCGTTGGCTCAGTTCGGTTCGACTGCTCCCGAACCGATGACCTGATCGAGGAACGGCCCGAACATCTCTCCCAGGTTCTCGGCGATCTGATCGGGAGCACCGAAGGACAACGTCACGTGACTGATCGCGAGACGCACTATCGTGCTGCCGAACATCTCGGCATGGACGCGGTCGACGTTCGCCCAACTGGTCATGAAGATCTCGGCCAACCTCGCGCTCGCATGTTCGAGCAGCGTCATGTGTTTGAATGATCGAACTTTCGAAAATTGTTGTACAACATACCGATAACTCTCGCAACTCCTGACGCTTGGACGTTCGTCCGACTAGAATTCGGAGGTATGAAAACTATCAGTTACTCATTTCAGTGGCCTGGCGCGCTCTGGAGCACAGCCATAGGGATACTCACAGCCCTCGTACTTGCACTAATGGGTGGAGCACTGATGCCGTCGCTCGCTCACGCCGCAGATGGTGAGAGCGGAATCCTCGAGTACTCCGCCGACAACTCGACCTGGGGGGATACATCCAAAATCCTCTGGAGCACAGACATACTCATCCCCGGTGGGACCAACACAACCACATTCCACGTCCGAAACGCATCGGACCGCGCAGGTGAAGCACACTTCTACGTCGGAGATTACAAAATCAGCGACGGCATGGAAGCATTCCTTCGTGTCGACGTAAACGGCGCTACCGGCAATCCGCTCACCGTTACCGGCAATGTCGCCACACCGGGGACCCAGTTGAACTCGGTC
>NZ_JBEOXI010001022.1:0-1217 GCF_040296465.1 Streptomyces sp. NPDC002130 | reverse complement strand
CGCGGCGACGGTGGTGGAAATGGCCCTCGGAGCGCTGGTCGCCGCTGTTGTAGCCGCTGTCGGGCTCTTTGCTTTCGGCCGAGTGCAGTGGCCGGCGTTCACTTCTTCCAATGTCACGCAGGCAGTCACGACAGTGCTGCAGGTGCTCTGCATCGCAGTGGTCGGTGTTGCGGTTCTGATGTTCCGCGCCCGCAAGGCCGAGCGGGTCGCAAAACTCCTCTCGTGGGCCGGGCTCTCCGGCTTCGTCACCACGACGCTCGGTCTTCCCCTCGCGGCGACAAGTCTGTATCTGCACGGCGTCTCCGTCGATCAGCAGTTTCGCACCGAATACCTGACCCGGTTGACGGCCCCCACTGTTTGCCCAATTGAATCAGTGCCATGATCAATTCACTGAGCTTGAGTTCACCCAGGTCACGGCCGAGAATCGGGGCCAGGGCCGTTGCGACCTGCATACCGAGCTGATCGTCGTCGACCTCGTAGTCGGTTGCATATCCCAAGGATCGAATTCCGCGGGCGACACGGGCGAAATCACCGTCGATGAGGGTGGCTCGGAACATGTAGGACACGTCGACATCGTCGCTGCCATCTCTTCCCCCGGAGTGGTACTGGTCCATGACCAACGCAATCCGGTGCACCCCGACTACGCCGTCAGCAAGAGGATCATCGAGTTGTTCGAAAGCTCGACGGACGTCGGTGGCCGGCCGTGGAAGGTCATTCGGGTACCCGCTCCCGAAATCCTGCGCGACGACGAGGGATTCGTCGACTACAGCTACATCAACCATCTCGTGGTCAACCGTGGAGTGATCGCCTGCAGCTTCGACGATCCTGCCGACGCCGAAGCGGTAGTGTTCCTGTCAGCCGGCTACCCAGGACGCCCTGTCGTCACCGTCGACGCCAGACCGCTGTTCGAACGTGGCGGCGGCATCCACTGCATCACCCAGCACCAGCCCGCTGAACAAGACTGACGGCGGCAGAATTAGCGGCGACCTCGCATGTAGTCACTCACGACGGCTGCGCCGAGGCCGTCCAGGTCCGGCGCGATGACGCGTCCACCCACCCGGTGCGCCATCCGGTCGACCACCCTGGCCAGGCCTGGATCCTCACCGAGGCGGAAAAACGTGACCTTGGCGCCCAGCCTGGCCACCGCGTCGAGTGCTCGAACCGTCAAACCCTGGGTTGGCGCACTCGGCGGGTAGTCGAACCAGGCTTCTCCGTCC
>NZ_JBEOXI010001021.1:0-1217 GCF_040296465.1 Streptomyces sp. NPDC002130 | reverse complement strand
GTTCATTCACCAACAGCCGTTCATTCACCAACGGCCCTCCATCACCAACGGCCCTTCATTCACCAACAGCACGCGCGACGTCGCGAAAAGCGTCGAGAACCACTCCGACAGCCGGACTGCGGTTGGCATGTAACCGAGTTGCCAATTCATAAACGCGGGCAGCGCGCACTCCCGCCACCGGTTTCCTCGACACTCCGGGATGCGTGATCGCGTATCGCGGCATCAAAGCCACGCCGTGGCCGGCCGCCACCAGTTCTTCGATGACGCGGAAATCGTTTATCCGATGAGCGACGCGAGGCTGGACGCCGGTCACGGACGCAACCGACAACAGAACGTCGTCGACCGGAAACCCGCCGCGCACGCTGATCCAGTTCTCGTCGGCCAATTGCTCCAACCGAACCGAATCCTGCTCGGCGAGTGGATGATCAGGCCGCAGCACCAGATCGATCGGTTCACGCATCAGCGGTTGAACGCTGACCCGGGGAAACGACGTCTCGGCTCCGCGTTCGTCACGGTGAGTGAGGATCACGTCGTGATCGGCCAACAGCCCAGGGACGGCCGACGCCGGTTTGTCGACATCGTAGGCGTCGATGTCCACGTCCGAGTTCTTCAGCGCCGTCAGGACACCGGGCAGCAGGAGAGCCGCGCCGGAAGGAAAGAACGCGACTCGCACCTTTCCCCGCGGCGAGCCTCGGTACGACGCCATCTCGTCCGCTGCCCGGTCTAGCGCCGCCACCACGTCGTCGGCGCGAAGCACCAGCGCTCGACCCGCGTCGGTGAGGCGCAGCGTGCGCCCGTCCGGTTCGAGGAGCGAGACCCCCGCTTCTCGTCCGAGGATCTTGAGTTGTTGCGAGACCGCTGACGGCGTCATCGACAGAGCGAGAGCAGTGGCACCGACAGTTCCTCGATCGGCGAGCTCGCGGAGGATTCGCAAACGTGTGGCGTCCATCTAGTGACCAGCTTCTTTGTAGCGCCCTGCATCCATGTAGCAAAACTACATGGATAGTGCATCTATATTCGCTTGTTCTGATGCTTTGTACGGCTCACGATTAACGTCATGACTCCCCGCGACCGTCTCCTCGGCCTGACCGTGATCGTCTTGTGGGGTCTGAACTTCCTGGCCATTCGTGTCGGCCTGGATCATTTCCCACCGTTCTTCTTCGCTGCGCTGCGGTTCCTGATCATCGCGGTTCCGGTGGTCATCTTCGTGCCGCGTC
>NZ_JBEOXI010001020.1:0-1217 GCF_040296465.1 Streptomyces sp. NPDC002130 | reverse complement strand
ACTCGGCCGGCGCCTATCAGGGCGATCTGTTTTCTCAACAACGAGCGGCGACCTATGCCCAATTGTTTTCGAGCGACGATCTCGCAGTCAAGGTGATCGACGACCTGGGTCTTCCAATGAGCGGACACGAGTTGGCCTCGCAGGTTTCGGCGGCAGCAGTGGAGAAAACCGTGCTCTTGCAAGTCTCTGTCACGGATTCGACGGCCGAAGGATCGGCCGGTATCGCCAATGCGTATGCGAAGAATTTTGCACAATATGTCGGGCAGTTGGAGACCCCTAACGGTGGTGGACGTCCGAATACGTCTGTACAGGTGGTCACCGAGGCCAACGCCGAAGATGCCAGTGGGGGGTCGAATCTCGTGATGATGTCCCTGTTCGGCCTCGTCGGTGGCCTGGTCGTCGGCGTCGGCGTCCGGGTGCTCCTTGGGCGGCTCGATCGTTCCGTTCGAAGTGCTTCCATGCTCTCAGCCGTTGCGGGCGTACCGATTTTGGCCTTCCAAGCGGCTACATCCTGGCGACCCACGACGAGCAGCAGCTTCTTGCGATCCGAGATCTCGCCGAGGAACGCGATTGCGCCCTTGGTCGAAGGCGTCTGCCCTGCAACCAATTCGGTGATGACGTGGATGCGCTCGTTGCGTGCGCGGTCAGAGAGGGCTCCGCGAAGAGCGGCTGCCTTCATCTTCTTGGGCCGCAGCCATGTCCGACAGCTCGCGGGACATGCTGAGAATCTGGTCGATCTGCTCACCATTCTGCGCGAAAGCAGCCGAGGCGCCGCTGATTCCGGCCAGAGCCCGGCCCACCTGATCGGAATCCGTGGGAATCACCTGCGAAAGGGTGTTCATCATGGACTCCATCGCCGCTAGGTCGACACCCGTGGCAGCATTGGTGGCGTCACTGCTGACGTCGTCGAGGCTGTACGGCACCGTAGTGCGGGAAAGCGGAATGACTCGCCCGTCGGAGTCGTCGACCACGCCGGCCGGCACGATCTCCAGGTAGCGCTTGCCCAGGACCGTCTTGAGTCTCACAGTCGCTGTGCTTTGGTTTCCCAAGGGTTGGTCCTTGTCCAAGCGGAAGTTGACGACGACGTGGTCGCCGGCAAGGTCGATCGAATCCACTCGGCCCGCGGGAACCCCGGCAACATAGACGGGGTCTGTGTCGGAGAGCCCGCTGGCATTGGCTGACGAGGTGCTTTCGGTCGGACTCCAGCGGGGTGATCC
>NZ_JBEOXI010001019.1:0-1218 GCF_040296465.1 Streptomyces sp. NPDC002130 | reverse complement strand
GACCTCATGAGCGAGGCCTTCCCGGTGACCCTGCGGCTGACGCTGCTGGCCATCACCATCGAGATCATCATCGGTGTCGGCCTGGGGGCGTGGGCTAAGGTGACCGGGCCCTCCCGGCGGTAGGCGCGGCGGTGGAAGTCGCGGGCGTACCGGGTGGCGATGGTCGTCTTCCCCAAACCGGGTTCGGCGTCGATCACCACCGACCCGCGCAGCTTGTCCCCGTCCCGCCGCCCGGAGGCCAGGACCTGATCGATCACCGAGTACGCGGCGGTCAGCTGGCTGGTCTTGATCGTCGGCAGGTTCGCGTTCCACACCATCCGGGCCTCGTTGTAGTCCTCCCGTTCCTCACCGCTGAGCCGGGTCTTTTCGGTGCGGGTGAGGACGTCGAACGACTCGCGCGGTGCGGAGTGCACGAACGCATCCCATCCCTTCTTGCGGGAGAGTTGGTAGCGGGCGGTGCCGTTGTCCGCCAACCATCGTGCCCATCGGTTCACTCGTCGAACACCCCGAATACCTCCTCGTCCGGCCGCTGCGCGTAGTACTGCTCGAACACGTCCAGGTCGTCGGGAAGCTCGACCGGGCTCGTCGAGCGTTGGGCGAGGTGCTCGAGCAGATCGATGACCCCGGGCAGCGACGCGTCCTCCCGCACGGATTCGCCGTCCGGCGCGGCACCGGACGTCCGTTCGCCGTCGAGGGTGGGCCGCTGCGCGCTGAGCCGCCGGGCCAGGCTGCGGTCGCGGCGGGTCTCGACTTCCTCCCGGCTCCACGCGAGCAGCAGGTCCTGCACGGCGCGGTGCGGATCGAGGTGGCGGTGCTCGCGGATGCTGACGCGTTTGGCGTAGTCGACGGCATCGGCGCTGAACGGCTGGTTCAGGCACGCCCCGTGTTCCCACACCAGTTGGTGCCAGGCGTTGGTGTCCGGATCTTGGAAGTAGGCGTGCCGGACGTCGTGGGAGTCGACGAAGATCGGCCACTTACCGGCGTGCACACCGCCGTACGGGGACCGGGTGCCGCGATACAGGTTCAGCCCGGCACCGTCGTAGCGCAGCCCGTCGACCTCCACCCCGTAGTGGTGGATCATCCGCCACCGCACATCGAGGAACTCGTACGCCAAGTCCGGGCTCTACCGGGGAGAGGGAGGGAGTCTGAGCCGGCACACTCCGATGACCTACCAGGACTTCACCGCCGCCGCCGAGGCCCGGCGCCGGTACTGGGCAC
>NZ_JBEOXI010001018.1:0-1219 GCF_040296465.1 Streptomyces sp. NPDC002130 | reverse complement strand
CGACCCGCGGATCGACCCGATCGAACTCGCCATCCTCGGACCGAAACGGAGAGTGACCACGAAGGCATCGATGACCCTGTCGGTGGACCACCCGCATCAGGAGGGCTGACGCATGTTGATCCCACGGCGGGTCAAGCACCGCAAGCAGCACCACCCGAGCCGTTCGGGTGCCGCCAAGGGCGGTACCCAGGTGACCTTCGGTGACTACGGCATCCAGGCTCTCGAGCCTGCCTACATCACCAACCGGCAGATCGAGTCCGCTCGTATCGCCATGACTCGGCACATCAAGCGTGGCGGCAAGATCTGGATCAACATCTTCCCGGATCGCCCCCTCACGAAGAAGCCGGCCGAAACCCGAATGGGTTCCGGTAAGGGTTCGCCCGAGTGGTGGATTGCCAACGTCAAGCCCGGACGCGTTCTGTTCGAGATGACATACCCCAACGAGGAGATTGCTCGTGAGGCCCTGCGCCGCGCGATGCACAAGCTCCCGTGCAAGTGCCGGATCGTGACCAGAGAGGAGCAGTTCTGATGGCTACTGGAACCCCAGCAGCAGAGCTCCGCGAGCTCAGTGAAGACGAGCTGGTCACCCGGCTCCGTGAGTCGAAGGAAGAGCTTTTCAACCTTCGTTTCCAGATGGCTACCGGCCAGATGGACAACAACCGACGACTGCGCACCGTTCGTCACGAGATCGCGCGCATCTACACCGTCCTGCGTGAGCGTGAGCTCGGACTCGCTGTGGGTCCGGATGCAGGTGACGCGGCATGAGTGAGGAAAAAGCAGTGAGCACAGAAGAGCGCGCGAGCCGTAAGGTCCGTGTCGGATACGTCGTGTCCGACAAGATGGAAAAGACGATCGTGGTCGAGCTCGAAGACCGCGTCAAGCACAAGCTCTACGGCAAGATCATCCGCCGTACGACCAAGGTGAAGGCGCACGACGAGAACGGCGTTGCCGGCGTCGGCGACCGCGTTCAGCTGATGGAAACCCGTCCGCTGTCCGCGACGAAGCACTGGCGTCTGGTCGAGGTCCTCGAAAAGGCCAAGTAAGCCTGATCGAATCCTCGAGCTGATCGAGTATCACCGAATGGCCCGCTTCCCCTTGGGGGAGTGGGCCATTCGGCTTTCCGGGGGCTTTCGGGGCTTTCCGGGCGAAGGGTTCGAGTTGCGTCGAGTACGGCTGATTTGGTAATCGGTGAACCCTTCCCTACAATAGAACGGTTGCC
>NZ_JBEOXI010001017.1:0-1220 GCF_040296465.1 Streptomyces sp. NPDC002130 | reverse complement strand
CAACGGGATCAACAATTCGGTCGCGCCGTCCGCCTCGGAAACCGGAGCGGGCGAGCCGGCGGGGTAGATGACTTCCTCGACGATCGTTCCGGTCGGACGCACCACGCGCAGTGCCTTCTTGGCGCCGCCACGAGATGCCTTGTTGGTGCTTCTCTTCTCGACGGCGATCCCGCCCACCTCGACCAACTTGTAGACCATGCCCGCTGTGGGCGCGCCCGATCCGGTGACCAGTGAAGTGCCGACGCCGTACGAGTCGACGGGTTCGGCCCGCAGGGCCGCGATGGCGTACTCGTCCAGGTCGCCGGAGACGACGATGCGCGTCTTGGTGGCACCGAGGTCGTCGAGTTGTTGCCGTACCTGGCGAGCCAGGACGCCGAGATCACCGGAATCGATGCGAACTCCGCCCAGTTCGGGACCGGCAACGGCGACAGCCGTTTTCACACCCTCGGTGATGTCGTAGGTATCGACGAGCAACGTGGTGGATACGCCGAGTGCCGCGACCTGACCGCGGAATGCCGCTGCCTCGTCCGGACCGTCTTCGGTGGTGTGCAGGAGAGTGAAGGCGTGTGCACTGGTACCCGCGCTGGGTACGTCGTGACGCCGCGCGGCTTCGAGGTTGGAGGTGGCGTCGAACCCGGCGAGATAGGCGGCACGTGAAGCGGCGACGGCTGCCTGTTCGTGTGTGCGACGCGAGCCCATCTCGATCATCCGTCGGCCACCCGCTGCGCTCACCATGCGGGCTGCGGCCGAAGCGATCGCGCTGTCGTGGTTGAGGATCGAGAGAATCAAGGTTTCGAGGATGACGCACTCGGCGAAAGTTCCGCGGACCGAGAGAATCGGTGATCCGGGGAAGTAGAAGTCGCCCTCGCGGTAGCCGTCGATGTCACCGGAGAATCGATAGTTGCGCAGCCACTCGACCGTCGTGTCGTCAAGGAATTTCGCAACGATCGCCAGTTCCGGTTCACCGAACCGGAACTGCTCGAGTGCGTCGAGCAGGCGTTCGGTACCGGCGACGACGCCGTAGCGACGACCGTCTGGCAGCCGCCGTGCGAATACCTCGAAACTGCAGTTACGGAAGGCAGATCCGTCGGCGAGAGCCGCCGAGAGCATGGTCAGTTCGTACTGATCGGTGAGCAGTGCGGTGCTGGCACCGGCGTCGCGGATGTCGGAAATTTGCGTAGGCACGCACACAACTCTATGCGCGAGACGACGTGGGTGGG
>NZ_JBEOXI010001016.1:0-1222 GCF_040296465.1 Streptomyces sp. NPDC002130 | reverse complement strand
CCCGTGTTCGACAGCGTGCCGACGCCGCAGACCGACCCGTGGAGAGCGTGTGCGGCGCTGCTCGAACGAGTCGCAGACGGCCGCGACGTCGACGGTGTGGGCATCGCGTGCGCCGGGCCGGTGGACACCGATGCCGGCGTCGTAGCTCCCATCAACATCTCCGAGTGGGCACAGGGATTCGAGCTGGTAGCGGGCGTCCGCAGCGTCTTTCCCGACGCCGGAACCGCCCTCGCCATGGACGGAGCCGCAGCGGCTTTGGCGGAGTTCCACCACGGCGCCGGACGCGGGACCCCGAACCTCCTGAGCCTGGTCGTCTCGACGGGAATCGGCGGCGGAATCGTTCTCGGCGGCGAGATTGCTCGGGGTCGCACGGGGAACGCCGGTCACATCGGCCACCTCGTCGTTCCAGGATCTGCCGAACCGTGCAGCTGCGGGGGCGTCGGCTGCCTCGAGACGGTGGCAAGTGGACCGTCCGCGGTGCGATGGGCTCGTAGCCAGGGATGGACGGGCACCACCGGCCGTCAGCTCGCCGAGAGCGCACACAGCGGGGACACGATCGCCGTGGACTCACTTCACCGCGCCGGCACGGCACTCGGTGGTGCCATCGCCTCGGCGGCCGCTCTCCTGGATGTGGACCTCGCGGTGATCGGCGGCGGTTTCGCCCAGTCGGGTACTCCGCTGTGGGAACCGATGCTCGACGCGGCTGCCCGACATGCCCGTTTGTCGTTCATTCAAGAGCTCCGGATCGTTCCCGCCGAGCTGGGTGGCGCCGGAACTCTGACCGGCGCGGGCCTGCTCTCGCTCACCGCCGTTATCTGACACGCGTTCTTCCCCGATAAATCCGCAGGGAGTCCCACTAAACGGGTGCCACCTGTTACCAATTTCTGTAACGTGTTTTAGTGTTCTGACTCACACCGTTACGGGCATTGCACGTGACGCCTACGGGAAGGAGGTGACCGTGAGCCCAGACGCTTCCTCATCTGACGTTGCCTCGACCGCTTCTTCGACAGATGAAGCCGAGCATCACGCCCAGGTCGCCCGACCGAGCGATTCCCTCCGCGACACCGAAGACCTCCGTGAGCGCCTGGAACGGTGGATGGCCGGGAAGGTGCCGAGCGGATCCACCGTGACCGTCGCCGACGTCACCTTGCCCGCAGCCAACGGCATGTCCAGTGAAACCATTCTTTTCGACGCCACCTGGGACGGCGATCATCATCCCTTG
>NZ_JBEOXI010001015.1:0-1223 GCF_040296465.1 Streptomyces sp. NPDC002130 | reverse complement strand
GGTTTTGAATGAGTCGCAGTTCTCGGCGCGGTCACCGCAAGGTTGCCGCCGTCGCGCTGGCAGTCTCCGCCGGCCTGTTCGTCTCGTCGTGCGCTGACAGCGGGAACGGGGGTGGGAGCGGCGACGCACCGGAGTCCGGTTCAGGATTGTCCATCGGCCCGGTCAACGAGCAATCCGGCGAGGGCGACCCGGTCAAGGGCGGCACGCTCACGTTCAGCGGGTACTCCGCCGTCACGAATCTCGACCCCGCGAAGACTCAGATCGCCGGTTCGGTCGCCGGTTCGGAGTTGGGCGCGATCTACGACACGCTCCTGCGGTACGACCCGGCGTCCAAGGAATTCGTTCCGAAGCTCGCCGAATCGATGGAGCCGAGTTCGGACTTCAAGACATGGACCCTCGAACTGCGCGACGGCGTGAAGTTCAGCGACGGCACCCCGGTGGATTCGGCGGCCGTCTCGGCGAGCCTCAATCGTTACGTCACCAACAAGGGACCGCAGTCGAGTCTGTACGCGTCGAAGGTCGCGTCGGTAGACACTCCGGATCCGTCGACGGTCGTCTTCAATCTCGTCGACCCCTGGACCGGTATCGAGTCACTGCTCTCCACCGGTCCCGGCATGATCGTCGCGCCGAGCGCCCAGCAGGGCGATCAGTTCACCCCGATCGGCGCCGGTGCGTTTACTCTCGAGAAGTTCGCTCCCAACGAGGAATTGATCCTCGACGCTCGGGAAGACTACTTCGACGGCGCCCCGAACGTGGACAAGCTGCGGTTGATCAGCATCGTCGGTTCGCAGTCCACCACCGAATCGCTCAAGAGTGGCGGCACGGACGTCGCGTACATGCGGTCGCTACCGAACGTGCTGGATCTGATCGATTCCGGCTACCCGGGCTTCGTCGACATCCCGTCGCTGTCGTACCTCTCGCTGGTCAACACGGCTCCCGGTCGTCCCGGTGCCGACGTGCGAGTACGCCAGGCCTTGGCCCTCGCAACCGATCCCGTCGCACTCGACAACCGACTCAACGAAGGTAAGGGTCTGCCCGGGCAGGTCATCTTCCAGGACACCTCTCGCTGGCACAACGACGTCGCTCCGATGGGAGTCGACACCGCCAAGGCGAAGCAGCTTCTCGACGAGGCCAAGGCCGACGGTTTCGACGGCACGGCTCTCCGCCTCCGGGGTGGGGGATGCATGGTGCTGGTTCCTCCTTGCGGCTCGGAGAAGTCAAGG
>NZ_JBEOXI010001014.1:0-1224 GCF_040296465.1 Streptomyces sp. NPDC002130 | reverse complement strand
CGGACCCTCGTGGGCGGCTGGCTGGCCACGCGCGACCGGGCCCGCCGCGAACCGGACGGCACGTACCGGCATCTGGGGCGCGTCGACGACATGGATACTCGCGCGGTAGACGAGGTTGCCGTGCCGGTCGCCTTTCCAGGCATGGACCAGTGCGTAGTCGGCGACGATGCCGCGTTCCATCACGTAGGTGACGCCGTCGAAGTCACGAGTTTCCTTGGGCGGACTGGCAACTGCGATGCCGCCGTTGCCGTCGTAGCGCAGTGGCAGGCCGCCGTCGGCAACCTGGGTGCCGACGCCGGCCGGGGTGAAGAACGCGGGGATGCCCGCTCCCCCGGCACGCATGCGCTCGGCGAGCGTGCCCTGGGGCGTGAGTTCGACTTCCAGCTCACCGGAGAGGTACTGACGCGCGAACTCCTTGTTGGAGCCGACGTACGAGCTGACGGTACGACGGATACGCCCCTTCTCCAGGAGCACTCCGAGCCCGAACCCGTCGGTGCCGCAGTTGTTGCTCACCGTTTCGAGTGATGTCGCGCCCTGCTCGAGGAGCGCATCGATGAGGATCTCCGGCACTCCGACGAGCCCGAATCCTCCGACAGCGATCGTGACGCCGTCCGGCACGTCGGCGACGGCCTCGGCAGCAGTGGGAATGACTTTGTCCATCATGTCGATCACAGTAGCGCGACGCGTACGTATTGTGAACCCCCGTCCGCATGACGAACATTTTCACCCCCCGGCATTGCCTGGGTCACATCTACGACCTATTCTGTTCGCAGAGCGCAACACATGTACACATTGCGAACAACTTCACGTAACCGAACGACGAGGTTCCCTATGCTGCATCTACCGCCGAGGTACCAGCGGCCGACTGGCGTCAACGCCCCGGCCGATTTCGCGGACTACAAGACGACTTCCCTTCGCCACCCGAAGCAACCGCTGAAGCTGCTCCCCCAGCGGCTCACGGAGCTCACCGGACCGGTATTCGGCGAAGATCGCGTCGGCGCCGGCGAAAACGACCTGACCATTGCCAACGGCGGCGAAGCACAGGGACAGCGCATCGTTGTCCACGGCCGCGTACTCGACGGCGACGGAAAGCCGGTCCCCCACACCCTGCTCGAGGTCTGGCAGGCCAACGCCGGTGGACGCTACCGCCACACCGGCGACAACTGGCCCGCGCCGCTGGATCCGTTCTTCAACGGCCTGGGTCGCTGCGTCACCGACGCGAAC
>NZ_JBEOXI010001013.1:0-1224 GCF_040296465.1 Streptomyces sp. NPDC002130 | reverse complement strand
GGTTCTTGCGTTCGTGTTCTTCGGAACCCTGACGTCCCTGATCTTCACCATCAGTCTCACGCTTCAGTTCGGCTTCGGGTTCTCCGCATTGCGAGCGGGCGTCATGACGCTGCCGTGGGCCGTCGGAATGGGCGTGGCGGCGGTTCTCTCGTCGGCGGTGTACCGCATGCTCGGAAACCGCGTCCTGATCCTGGGGATGGTCGTCTTTGCCGGCTCGCTGATCGCGTTGTCGGTCATCCTCGAGCACGACACCGCGCGGTGGTGATCGCATTCGGTCTGTGGGTTCTGGCCGGTATCGCATATCCGGTTGCATTGCAGATTGCCGCCGGCGGAATTCCGCAGCGAGCCTACGTGCACTTGATGTCGTCGCTGGCGGTGTGCGGCGCCGTCGCAGTCGCGTATCCGTTCTTCATCCTGACGTATTACTCGGTTCGATGTCTGTATCCGATCTTGTTGTCACACGGGGAGTTACGGAGCGACGACGGACGCGATATTCGCTCGCTGGGCCGGAGCAGCACGCGTTACCTCGCGGTGGCGGCGTCGGTTCCACTGGTGGGAATCGCGGGGCTCAGTTTTGTCGGTTCCGGGGCCGGCGAGGAACTCAACGCCACAGTTCGTGCGTTGTGTCTGGGCGGGATCGCCGGATTCATCGTTGTGTATCAACTGTTTCGACGGATCGAAAGTGATCTCCGAGCACTGCTGCGCGTTGTGTCTCTCGAGGTGTCGGCGTCTCCGTAACCACCTGACAACCGTGTTCGCGACGAGTTACTTCGCAGTGCTCTTGCGCGGTCGGCTGCGACGAACTGCTTTGGCGGGCGTCGGAGACTTCACTTCTGATTCTTCCTGAGGGTCGTCGCGCCAGTGAATCTCGATTTCTATCTCGACTTCGTTGCCGTCGACTTCGATCTCGAGTTCCCACCGAACCTGTTCCGGAACACTGATTTCGATCGAGTCCCCACCCGACCCCAGCTCCACTTCGGATCCGCTGGCGAGGGCTTGGCCGAGGGCGATGAGTCGGTCGGCGACTTCCTGCCGTGAGAGTTCTGACTTCCTCTTGATCTCCAGTTTGGGCACGAGCACTCCTGACCTCGGCGGATTCTCCCTTTCACGGTAGTTGGACGAAGGGGAGATTGTCGGAGTTTGTGGAACCACACAGCAGGACGCGTCGACGCGCAACAAACCTGAAGGCGGTGTGGGGACGCCAGAAAGAGCGAGGAATCCGGC
>NZ_JBEOXI010001012.1:0-1224 GCF_040296465.1 Streptomyces sp. NPDC002130 | reverse complement strand
CGATCGACCGTCGCTTTGCTCTTGGTGCTCCGCACGCCCGGCAGTTGCGCGAGTTCGGAGGCCACGCCGTCGGCGACTGGTCCCAGATCCACACTGACGTCGGTACCGGATTCGTTGTGCCGCAACGTGACTGCGCTCGTTCGGCGCCGGCGAAGGTTCAAGTACAACAGCCCGAAACCGGTGAAGACGCAGAGTACGAAGGTGCCGGACAGCACCCAGTGCCACCAAGGCTCCTCCGGAAGGCCGAAGAGGACCTCCCGATCGAGTCGTGACACCCAGGTTCGAATCAGTGAGGCACCCGCGTCCCATGCGATGGCGTAGGCGCCTGCCGCCAGGAGCACGATTCCGAAAATCAGGACGATGGTCCGATCGACCGCGGAAATCCAACGGTTCACGAGGCGTCCTTTCGTCGTACGGCAGCTTCTCGCACGACAACCGAAAGTTGCAGTGGCTGCTGCAGTATCGCGAGATGTGGTCGTACTGCCGCGTCCACGGCCGCGGCAAGTTCGGCCCGATCGCCACCGGTCGATTCGATGTGGACTTTGACGTGTCTGCGGTCGACGCTCGTGTGGGCCGAATCGACGCCGGGAACGACCGCTGCGTGGCTACTGCACAGGCGTGCAATGTCCGTCGGTCGCATCCATACCGTCGATGCTTTCGGGTTACCCAGTGGGACATGGGTTTTCGCGCGCCGTTTGATCGCCGACATTATCAGGACCACACCCGCGACAACGGCAGCGATCGCTACCGGAAGCAGCCAAGGTTGCCAGTGCAGCCGCGACGTCCACTCCACGGAGTTTCGGATCCAGGGTGCCGATTCGAAAGTTCCGCGGTTGATGAACCATTCGCGCGAGACCACGAAGGCGAGTGCGAGTAGACCGCACGCGATGACGACGGCCGAAACCGCGGCCGCCGGGTTCGCGGAGGGAACTCGGGGTGGAATCGGATCCGAGAGTGCCTCCTGCGCCGGGCCTTCGGCGATTTCGACGCCCGAAGCACATGACTCGTCGGTGCCCTCGGTTGCCGCGATCATGACGTTCATGTCGTGGAGGGGCAGGCCGGTCAGCGACTCGACACTGCGTCCGACTTCTGCCCGCACGCGGCCCGTCAGGTCGGTGACCGAACACGGCCAAGACACAGCGAGGAACAGATTGATGGCCACGGCGTCACTGCCCATCGAGATGTCGGCTCGCGGAAGGTCGCGCCCGGTCAGGCGGGTCAAAC
>NZ_JBEOXI010001011.1:0-1225 GCF_040296465.1 Streptomyces sp. NPDC002130 | reverse complement strand
CCCATGGGTCGTGTGCGCAGAAAAGCTCGACCCGGTCACCGTGGTCGCGTACCAGCTCGCGCAACCGGGCCTGGGTCCCGAGCCGAATCGGCCGCGCCCTCAAGCATCATCAGCGTGACTGGTGCATCGAGCGCGGCGTCAGGACGATCCGGTGGACCTTCGATCCACTGGTCGCACGAAATGCCTATTTCAACATTCAGCGTCTCGGAGCCGAACCGGCCGAATACAACCCGGATTTCTACGGGTCGATGGCAGACGGAATCAATGCAGGCGACGCCAGCGATCGTATGCTCGTCAGTTGGGACCTCGACGTCGGTGGATCTCCGAGTTCTACTGTGGCCGTGAATGATACATTCAAGGTGCTTCAACCCACCGAAGACGGTACGCCTCGAATGCTCCCGATCCCACCCGACTGCGTCGATATCGCAGTCGGAATACCCAGAGACATCGAGCATCTGAGAACAGTCGACCGCGCCTCTGCCTTTGCCTGGCGACACGCGCTTCGCGAGTACCTCGAACCACTGATCGCCTCGAAGGAATGGCAATCGACCGGCTTCGACCCCAGCGGCTATTACATGTTCACGAAAATCTGCGAGACAACCGGAGAAGAGCAAGTCCATGCACATTGAGTCCGTCGAATTGCGCGAACTGCGCATCCCTCTCGTCTCCCCCTTCACCACGTCGTTCAGCACCCAACTCGAGCGTAACACCCTCGTCCTGAAGGTGAGTGGCACCACCGACGGCCCCAATGGCCCGGTGGAGACTGTCGGCTGGGGCGAGTGCGGCTCGCTGAGCGATCCGTACTACAACTCGGAGTACACCGCCGGTGCGCGCGCGATGCTTCGCGAGTATCTCGTTCCGACGCTGCGTAAGTCGCAGTCGGATCAGCCGCTCACTGCCGAGACCGTCGGCAGCGTGCTTCACCACATCACGGAATGCCGATCCTCAACGTCGACCAGTCGAAGTCCGTCATCGTGCTCAAGCGTTCGATGAACTCCGGTTTCGCCGGTATCGAGAACCCGCTCTTCTTCGCCGAGGGCACCTCGATGCTCTTCGGTGACGCCAAGAAGTCGGTCTCCGAGGTTACCGAGGAACTCAAGGCGCTGTAGCGCTGGAACTCGGAAGGGGCGTCCACTCGCAACCGCGAGTGGGCGCCTTTTTCGTGTTCTCACGCTGCAACGACTTCTTGTGCTGCAACGGCGTGTGCTGAAACGACAAAGGCGCC
>NZ_JBEOXI010001010.1:0-1225 GCF_040296465.1 Streptomyces sp. NPDC002130 | reverse complement strand
ACCCGGACACGGTAGCCGTCATGTCGATGGGCTTTTGCTATCCAGGCAAAGCCAGGTCGGGCGATAAACCACCGAGATCCGAATGTGCATCTCATTGGCATGGGGCACTGAACGATCGTTTACTCGACGTCCGACTCACGGGTGCGCCAAGTAGGTTTCATGATCCGCGAGACCCGCGGCGTCAAGCTCGGCTATTCACCCGATGGCCTGGTCGGCGACGACGGGTTGATCGAGGTCAAGTCGCGCCTGCAGAAGAAGCAGGTCGAAACCGTTCTTTCCGGCGAACCGCCGGCCGAGAACATGGCCCAACTCCAATGCGGCCTATTCGTCTCCGGCCGCGAATGGATCGACTACATCAGCTACTCAGGCGGCATGCACCTGTGGGTGACCCGCGTGTTCCCGGATCAACGTTGGTTCGACGCCATCGAAGCGGCGGTTCAAGGATTCGAGAAGAGCGCCGCCGAGATGATTCGCCTCTACGAACAGTCGGTCGTCGGATTCCCGATGACCGAGCGAGTATTCACAGAAATGGAGTTCGACTAATGGACGTCGATTTGATTGCGGCAGCAGCTCCGCGATCCGACCAGATCAACGCCGACGACCTCATTGCCGGCCCGCAGATCGTCACCATCACTGAGGTGCGTAAGGGCAACAGCGAGCAGCCCGTCGAGATCGTCACCGCTGAGTTCGGCCCAGATCGTCCGTATCGACCAGGCAAGAGCATGACCCGCGTCCTGCTAGAGGTGTGGGGGCCGAAGTCTGGAACGTACGTCGGTCGGAGACTCAAGCTGTACCGAGACCCGGAAATTACGTTCGGGCCCAGCAAGGTTGGCGGGATCCGAATCAGTCACATGACGGACCTCGACAAAGCGAAGGCGATCCCGCTCACCAAGACTCGCGGCAAGAAGGAGCTTTTCCGGGTCGAGCCGCTACCCAGCGGCCTGCAGATCATCTCCGCCGAGGAGGCCGGCGAGATCGCAGCAGCCATCGAAAAGGCAGCCGACCGCGCGGAGCTCAATGCGATCGGCGCGCAGCTCAAGGCCTTCGACCTGGCCGACCATCGTGGACGCCTACAAGGGCTGTGGAAGTCGCGACTGTCCGAGCTGGAATCCGCCCCAAACCTGGACGCAAAACCGGAACCTGATCAGGGCACGGCCCCGACTCTTCGGGATCGTCTCGTCGCGGCACTGGTCAGTGAAGGCAAGGCCGACGAGCCCGAACAGGT
>NZ_JBEOXI010001009.1:0-1225 GCF_040296465.1 Streptomyces sp. NPDC002130 | reverse complement strand
GGGCAAACATGTCTCTCAATTCCAGTGTCTTGGGTTTGGTTGCTATCCCCAATTTGATCGCGAGCAGGGAAATTCCGAAGATTCCGACGGTTTTGCCGACGAGAAGGCCGACGACAACCGATTGCCCGACAGGGTCGGTGAAGATGTCGCCGAGTACAGCCGCGTTGATCGGAACACCGGAGGCGAACAGTGCGAAGACGGGGACGCAGAAGCCTGCGGAGTAAGGCTGAATGCGGTGCTCGAGACGGCTACCGGGCGCGTATTCCTCGTCCGGATCACGCCTGACCCGGGTGAGTAAGCCCAGCGCGACGCCCGCGAGTGTGGCGTGTATCCCCGCTTCGTGCATCGCGTACCAGGTCAGTAGTGCCAGCGGGACGTAGAGGAACGGCGTCGTGATGCGTTTGTGTTGAGCGTAGGCGTAGACAGCGAGGGCTGCGGCCGCGGTCAACAGCCACAACATCGCGAGGGAACCGGTGAACAGTACGGCGATGAGGATGATGGCGAGCAGATCGTCGACGACGGCCAGGCTGAGCAGGAAGACTCGGGCGCTCGCGGGGATCTTCGAGCCGGTGAGTGCGAGCACGCCGAGGGCGAAAGCGATGTCCGTCGCGACGGGAATGGCCCAGCCCTTGTCCATGCCTGGCGTGCCGAAACCGATGGACGCCGCGATGATCGCGGGGACCAGGACGCCGCCGCACGCCGCGATGATCGGGAGCATCGCGGCTTTGCGGTCCGCGAGTTCGCCGACCACCAGTTCACGTTTGAGTTCGAGGCCGGCAACGAAGAAGAAGACGGCAAGCAGTCCGTCCTGCGCCCACGTGCCCAAGCTGAGGTCGAGATGGAGTGCGGACGGGCCGATCTGGAAGTCGCGCAGAGCGATGTAGCTCTCACCAAAAGGTGAGTTCACCCAGATCAGAGCGACAGCAGCGGCGATGAGGAGTATCGATCCGCCCACCGTTTCGGTACGGAGATAGCGGGACAGTTCGGAACGCAAAGTGGAGATCACGCGTGGGGACGACCTTTGTTCGTGCACCCGAGTTCGGATGCAACAGACATGAACGTGACCGACGTTGTAAAGCATCGAATGCACGTGCCGACCAGACTTCCCGGCTCACCTTTGCGGGATTTTATCGCGGATCGCCCGCTGAGCCGAATCCGCGAACCGAATTTGCGCCGGAAAACCCCGCGGGTGTTCAATTCCTACTGATTGGGACAGGATCCCACT
>NZ_JBEOXI010001008.1:0-1226 GCF_040296465.1 Streptomyces sp. NPDC002130 | reverse complement strand
GGGCTCTGTGGTGTGACGGTGTGGTGGGCGCCCCAGAGGTGCCGACGATCTGCCACAACACGGGAACATGCCACCGAGGTATCCGCACAGTCGCTGCCGCAAGAATGGCGGTCACAACGAGAGGGCGCAGAGATGAATCGAACCACCGTTCTCGAAGTACAAGGATTGCAGTGGGCGACATCGAAAGCCGCAGTCGAATCAACTCTCCTTCGCCGACGTGGCGTCGTCTCTGCTGAGGCCAACGTCCTCAACCAAACTGCCACGGTCACCTACGACCCGGCTGCAACCTCGATACCCGAACTGTCCCAATGGATCCGGGACTGCGGCTATCACTGCGCAGGGCGATCAGTGCCCTCCCACAGCTGCGACCCCCTCTCCGAACCAAACGACAGCACCAGCGCCACGCCCTCTGAATACCACGTTCATTCAGACCACGCCGACACATCAACCGACGCACCGGTCGAACACCCCGGCGAATCTCCTCACGGCGAACACACAGCGCACGAACCACATGCTCAACACTCTGCACAGGACATGATGGGGCACGGAGGCGCCCACGCCGGAATGTCGATGGACGACATGGTCCGGGACATGCGAAATCGCTTTCTCGTCGCTCTCGTTCTGTCCATTCCGATCATGCTGTGGTCCCCGATGGGGCGCGACATGTTCGGATTCACAGTTCCCGCCCCGTTCGGACTCCGCGACGACGTATTCACCCTGATACTGAGCTTGCCAGTGGTGTTCTACTCGGCCTGGATCTTTTTCGACGGCGCTTATCGGGCTCTGAAGGCCCGCACCCTCGACATGATGGTCCTCGTTGCCGTCGCCGTCGGGGCGGGTTGGCTCTACAGCGTCGCCGTCACCTTCACCGGCGGCGGCGAGGTCTTCTACGAGGCCGCGTCGGTGCTGACGGCTTTCGTCCTGCTCGGACATTGGTTCGAGATGCGAGCCAGAGGTGGAGCCAACGACGCGATTCGCACACTGCTCGAACTGACCCCGCCATTGGCAATCGTGTTGAGAGACGGCGAACCCGTCGAAGTTCCCACCGCCGACGTTGTCGTCGGAGACCTGTTACTGATCCGACCAGGCGGCAAAGTCCCTGTCGATGGAACGGTCGACTTCGGAAGTTCCGCTCTCGACCGTTCCGCGCGGTCGGCGACGCCCCTAACCTCAGAGTCATGGACGAAGAGTTGCGATCACACACGGAGCGCTTACGGCAGGAGTCG
>NZ_JBEOXI010001007.1:0-1230 GCF_040296465.1 Streptomyces sp. NPDC002130 | reverse complement strand
GTACGTGCCCGTGCGCTCGGACAGCGCCTGGTAGCAGGCACGGATGCCGGGCTGGGGCATGGTGATCGCCACCATCATCGTGCTCTCGAACCTCGCGGCCATTGCCGTCGATTTCTTCTATCTGTTCATCGCGCGGGTGGTCGACAATCCCTCCATCGCCGATCTACCGGGCAACAAATTTGTCAACGTCGGTACGACGCTGGTGTTCATCGCCCTGGCCACCTGGATTGCCAGTCGAGGAATCACCACCAGCGAGCGCGTGCAGTTCGCGCTCGTCGGTTTCCAGATGGTGCTGCTCGTCGTCTTCGCCGTCGTTGCACTGGTTCACGTCGGTGCCGGCGACGCCCCGGCCGGATTGTCCTTCGACCTGAGTTGGTTCAACCCGTTCAGTGGACTCGCCATCGGAGCGTTCGTCATCGGACTCACCGGATCGATCTTCGCGTTCTGGGGTTGGGATACCTGTCTCACGCTGGGCGAGGAGTCGAAGAACCCGAAGAAGACCCCGGGCCGCGCCGGTTTGCTCTGTGTCGCAACCATTCTCCTGACCTACCTGTTGGTCGCCGTTGCCGCGATGATGTACGCCGGCGTCGGCGAGGAAGGTCTCGGCCTCGGCAATCCCGACAACTCCGAGAACGTCTTCGGCGCTCTGGCCGACCCGGTACTGGGCAACTGGGGTGGCATGCTCCTGTTCCTCGCCGTCTTCGTCTCTTCCGTCGCAAGCCTGCAGACCACGTTCCTGCCCGCGGCACGAACCATGCTCGCCATGGGTGCATACGGAGCTTTCCCCAAGAAGCTCGCCGAGGTCTCGCCTCGGTTCCTGGTGCCGTCGTACGCGACCGTCGTGGCAGGCGCGGTAACCGCAGTGTTCTACAGCGTCGTCACGTTCCTGTCCGAAAGTGCTCTGCTCGACACGATCGCCGCACTCGGCATCATGATCTGCTGGTACTACGGCATCACCGCATTCGCGTGCGTGTGGTATTTCCGCAAGACGCTCTTCGAGAGCGTACGAAACTTCGTCTTCCGGCTCGCATTCCCGCTCATCGGTGGCCTCATGCTGCTTGCGGTGTTCGTCATTTCGGTCCAGGAGAGTATGAATCCGGACAATGCCAGCGGGGCATCCATCGGCGGCATCGGCCTGGTCCTTCTTCGCGCTGCTGGAGGGCGGAGACCGCGAGCAGCCCGTAGACACCCCAGGTGTGGAACTGGTTCTGCCGGTGCTCGATCTGCTCG
>NZ_JBEOXI010001006.1:0-1232 GCF_040296465.1 Streptomyces sp. NPDC002130 | reverse complement strand
GGTCGTCGAAGCGGTGGGCCGCGTCGGATGCGGAGGGTGCTGTCATGGGGGCAGGGTCTCGCACCAGGTCCGTTCTGTTGCGGTTCGGCGCCAACACGCCAGGCTGGAGCAGCTTCGCCGGATCACGAATCACGTCGGGAACATCCCTGGCATTGAGGATCGCCACCGTGCAGTTGATGAAGCTGAACCGCGGGTTCGGGTTGGTGACGGTGAAGGTGATCGCATTGTCCGCTGCGCTCACCGACACCGGAGGCGGGAGAATCGCCGGTGCTGCCGACGCCGTCGCCGGAGACATGACAACCAGTCCCACGACGGCAGCGGACGCCGCGACAATGCTTCCGAGAGCGCGTTTGAATCCACGACTTCGCATTTTCCGAACCTCCAGGCAAGTCGGTCAGATCACCAGATGCATGAAGAATAGACCGCTCAGTCGGAAAATTGGGAGACAGGCAGCGAGCTACCCGAAAAGTCCTTCGAGGCTGCCGCTACCGAACAGGTCGCTCAAGCTGCCGGTATTGATGCCGCTGAACGGTCCGCCGATGACAACGAGGCTCGGCACGCCAGGAACCGGCTTGCCCAACGTCTCGAGATCGAGAAGATCGAAGCAGGCACCGAGCACGGCGTAGGTTCCGTCCGGAACATCGGTCACGGTGTTGGTGACCGTCTGCCCCTTACCGACGGCGAACAGTGAGGACGGGTCGGTGATCTTGGGGTACACCACAAGGTTCGGATCTAGCAGTTTCAGCGGATCATCAAGCACAGCAGCAGAATCCGCGGCGTTGACGACAAACGCCTGACACAACGGGGCAATTCCGGTGTTGTTGTTCGTGATCGTCAGTGCCAGACCGTTTCCGGTCACCTTGTACGAGACGACCGGCGGGACCACCTCGGCCGACGCAGTTGCAGGATTGACCATCGCGACGCCTGCCGCGGTTGCAGCGGCAACCGCGACGGTTCCCACTACGCGACGTACTCCACTCGTGCCCAGCTTCATCGAGGTTCCTTTCGTACTGCGCCTTGAGTTCGGCAACAGTGCGCAGCCTAGATCGGATCTACTGACCGAATTGCGTGAATAGTCCCGGAGGGAGGCCGTGCCCGAAAGATCGGGACAAACGTCCCCTTCTCGAAGAGCTTGCTTTCGACTCAGTTCCCACTGGAGACGAAGGGCGTCCGCACCGGTCCGCCGACCGAACCGTGCGGTGCTACCAATCCACGCTTTTCGAGGATCGGAC
>NZ_JBEOXI010001005.1:0-1232 GCF_040296465.1 Streptomyces sp. NPDC002130 | reverse complement strand
AGGACAAGGAGCGCCCACAGCGGCTTGGGCATGTGGCGGATCTCGTCGTCCTTCGTGCTGATGCAGTCGATGAACGCGTACACGCTGAGCGCCAGGGGCGAGCTGATCGAGTCGCGCAGACAGTCGCGCCGAGGACTCGGGCACGTCCGCCTGCTGGGCGATGGTGTCGTCGAGATCAGCCAATAAGCCGCCACCGGCCAGGTGCCTGACGCAGCGCCACGTCTCGGCGAAGTTTCTCGCGGTCCCGTCGTCGGTCAACATCGCGACCCGAAGCGCAGCGTTGGGATTCGACGCCGCCGCCCGAGCCAGGCCGGCCATGATCGCTTCCCTGGCCGCAGTCAGTTCGTCGACGGTTCGGTCCTGTAGCCGCACTCCCGAGTCCGCAGAGCGGCCCGCGTCAGGCGTCGGAGCTTCACGAATCACTGCACCGTTGCCGTGCTGGATTTCGACTCGGCCCCGGATTTCGAGGGCAACGAGCGCCTGAGCGAGCGACGCGCGACTCACGCCGAGTTCGGCAGCCAGGCTGCGTTCGGGAGGAAGCCGATCGCCGGGCGAAAGACCTTGAGCCTCGATGAAATTCGAGATGTGCTCGGCCAACTGCTCGTACAGACGCGGACGCTTCAATCGTCCGGGCAGGCCCGAGCGCGAGCCGGGCGATGACGTCGAATTCATGCCTCGGAGTGTACTTGACAAATGGCGCAGTGGCAGAGAGGCTAGGCCAATTCCAAGTGATGCAGACCACAAGATGGTCGCGAACGGATTGAGAGTTCGATGGCAAATGTCATAGCCCTGTCAGTACTTGTCCTGGTGTTCGTCATATCCACCGTGAGGTCGGTGAACATGGGTGCGCTTGCCCTGGTGGCTGCCTTCGTCGTCGGAACACTGGTCTTCACCGTCGATACCAGCGAGATCCTCGACGGCTTCCCGGCCAGCCTCTTCGTCATCCTGGTCGGTGTCACTTACCTGTTCGCGCTGGCCAGAAACAACGGCACGGTCGACTGGATCATTCACGCGGCAGTGCGGGCGGTCAGAGGACGAGTGGCCCTCGTGCCGTGGGCGATGTTCGCGGTGTGCGCGGCCGTGACCGCCATGGGTGCGGTCAGTCCCGCTGCCGTCGCCATCATCGCGCCCGTGGCGATGGGCTTCGCCACCCGCTACCGGATCCATGCGGTGTCGGCACCGACCAGCTGACCGGCCCGGCGACCCTGGACGAGGTCCGCGCGGCGTACGAG
>NZ_JBEOXI010001004.1:0-1234 GCF_040296465.1 Streptomyces sp. NPDC002130 | reverse complement strand
AACGCGTCGCCGTCCTCGGCTCCAACGGCTCCGGCAAGTCCCACTTCCTGCGCCTGCTCGCCGGCGACGACGTGGCGCACACGGGGGAGTGGAAGAATTCACTCATTCTTTGCAGAACAGTGGCGTTGATGACGGCGTTGTCGAAGGAAAGCGAGATTTCCAGAATCGACAGGATGATGACGAGGAACAGTGCCTCGGGTCCGCCGTAGATGAACGCAACGATCATCGCGAGGATCGAAATTGCGATGGATAAACCGAATATTCGCAGTACCACGGAGCGTGGCCCTTTCTAGTTGGTCAATGCAGAGTGGTTACTGCAAGCGGTCTCTCACCGCATCCGAACGTGAAAACGGGGAGGGTTCCACAGACTACTGCGGAACCTTCCCCGAGTCAGCTCGTCGAGAGCGAAGATCAGACGTTGACGCCGTAATCGCGCGCGATGCCCGCGAGGCCGGACGCGTAGCCCTGGCCGATTGCGCGGAACTTCCACTCTGCACCGTTGCGGTACAGCTCACCGAAGACCATGGCGGTCTCGGTGGAAGCGTCCTCGGAGAGGTCGTAACGAGCGAGCTCGTTGCCGTTCGACTTGTCGACGACGCGGATGTACGCGTTGCGGACCTGGCCGAAGGACTGCGAGCGAGCTTCTGCGTCGTAGATCGAGACGGGGAAGACAACGCTCTCGACCTCGGCGGGAACCGCTGCGAGGTTCACGTCGATCTGCTCGTCGTCGCCTTCGCCTTCGCCGTCCGTGTTGTCACCCTTGTGCTCGATCGAGCCGTCGGGCGAACGGAGGTTGTTGAAGAAGATGAAGTGCTGGTCGGAGAGGACCTTCTTGTTCGAGCCTGCGCCGATCGCGCTGGCGTCGAGGTCGAAAGCAGCTCCGGTGGTGGAACGCGCGTCCCAGCCCAGGCCGACGACCACTGCAGTCAGGTTCGGGGCCTCCTTCGTGAGAGAGACATTGCCGCCTTTGGTCAAGCTGACGCCCATTCAGGGGTCCTTTCAAGAGGAGAGACAAGGCCCACTACGACGCGAAGTCGTCTTGGGAGTGTGTTTACCTCCACCACCCTAACCGCAGTTCCGGTGTGTTCGCCGTAACAGCAGAATTACGAACCGAGAAGCGAAGTGCTGGACCCGTAGGATTCAATCGTGGTGGGAAGATGGTCGGAGCGCTTCAATCGGGGGGCAAGAGTGGGGGAGTCGGTCAGTCGTGCGCGGGAGGCGCAGACGGCCATGG
>NZ_JBEOXI010001003.1:0-1235 GCF_040296465.1 Streptomyces sp. NPDC002130 | reverse complement strand
GCACGATCCACAGTTTTGCCCCCTCGAAATCGCGGTCTTGGCGCCCGGCCTTCGCCTTCTTGTCACCGAAAGCTGTTCGATAGGCGGTGATCCCGGCGAAGGCAACGACTACTGGTTTGGTTGCGCGCACGATGTTTCGGACCCGGACTCCGCCAGTTGCGAGCTCCTCCGACGACAATTCATCTGCGCGCGCAGTTGCCCGCACCGCCAAGTTGGTGATGCCCACTCCCCGATCGATCAGATGTTGTGTGTCAGCGTCCGACATACCCGCGGAGGGGTCGATCGCACGCTCGATGATGCCTGCCCGCAGCAGTGCCGGATAGAACCGATTACCCGGCCTCGCGAAATGCGCGCCCGTCGCGGCAGTCCACAGTCCCGGATTGATACCGACGAACAACAGCCGACAATTCGGCCCGATCAGATCCTCGATCTCGGCGTCTCGGAAAGACTCCAGCTCGGCGCGCGTGAATCCCATGCTCCCAGTACATCAGGCCGTCACGACAGCGCCTCGCGCACCTCGTCGATCGCGTCGTGCATCATCTGCTCGTACACGTCGATGTCCGGAATCGAGGCCGGACTGCTGGTGATGCTGATCGTCACCGTGTCCCCGATCCCGTGGACGCCGTGGGTCAACGACATGACCGGTGACAAACTCGGGAAGCCGGCGGTGAACCGAACGACGCCGCCTCCGAGCATCAGATCCGCGTCACCGCGCGCGACACTCGACACCACGGTGTTGCCGGTGACCTCGTCGGGCACCGCCGTGAAATCGTATTGCTGCACGCCCCAACGGACCAGCGGGCCGGGAACCGCGTTCAGCGCGAGATCCGACGCTGCACTGGACGGATGGGACGCTCGTGCGCGACGCTCGTCCATCGACTCCTTGATCCGTTGGGCTCGCTCACGAAGGTCTTCGACGTCCGGGAACAGTCCGACACCTGCATTGCGGAAGTGGTTGCGCGCCGTGGGTGTACCCGCCTTGGCGATGGTCACCTCAGCTCCCAGTTCCGGCGGTACCGAGCCGTCTCGCTCGGTGAGGTAGTTCGCCATCGCCAGCGAGATAGCTGTCATCGCTCCGACCGTGACGGATACGCCGTCGCCACGGAAATCTGCGCTGTCCCGCACGACCATGCGCACCAATCGGTGAGGTCCGGGCCGCAACCGCTCATACGCTTTTCGGGATTCCGCAATTCCCCCTTTCGCCGCGTCAGGGCTGATCAGACGGTTTGTAAGGG
>NZ_JBEOXI010001002.1:0-1236 GCF_040296465.1 Streptomyces sp. NPDC002130 | reverse complement strand
CGACGGCGCCGGCTTCGTCACCCGGTTCGAGGTCGACACCGGGTTCCTGACCCGCTACCCGGTCCAGCAGGCCGGCGGCCGCACCATCCTGGAGCGATCGCGTTGGTACAAGGGATATTTGCAGACGTGGCTCGTTCACATGCGTCAGCCGGTGAAATTGTGGCGTGGTTTGGGCCCGATCGGCTTTCTCAGATTCACAATTCTCATGGCCGGCACACCCGTGGTCGCCACTTTGAACATGGTGTTCTGGCTCATCAGCCTGGACTGGATTCTCGGACAACCTGAAGTCATCCACCAGATCTTCCCCAACTACGTCTATTTCCCCGCGCTGATCTCTCTGGCATTCGGAAATGCCGCCGTTCTCTACATGAACCTCGTGGCGTGCCGCGAAACGCGAAACGCGATGCTCCTCGTTGCCTGTCTGACTGCTCCGTTGTACTGGGTACTCATGAGCATCGCGGCAATCAAGGGAACCTATCAATTGATTCGAAACCCGTCGTACTGGGAAAAAACCTTCCACGGTCTGAACACCTGAGAGCGTGAGCCTCGCGTTTTACACAGGTGTGAGTTATGTCTACTGATCAATCTCACCCGCAATTTCACCCGAATCCGGATTTCCACGGAAAACACACAGCTAGACGGTTGCGGTAAACACTCATTTCAGTCACAGAACTTAACTACCGATACGCGAGAATCGCAGTGAAAGGTTGCCGAACGATCACAGAATCGATGTTCAGTGGCTTATACGCCGGGGCGGCGCTGGCTTACCGCGCAGCACTCAGGCACTATGACCGGTATGAGCGGTTTTTCGGAATGGGTGAAGCATCAACTGGAACTTCGCCAAGAAACAGACGTGGCCGATGCTGCGCGTGCGCTGGGAATACGCCCCTCGGAGCTCGGTCGGTGGCTGTCCGCGAAACGCCCTCCCACGCAGGACACGATCAGAACCGCGTGCCGCGTCTTCGACGTCCACGTACAGGAAATTCTCGTCGCCGCGGGATACATGACACCCGACGAATCAGGGCTGGACGACAAACCGATTTCGCTGTCCGCCCTCAGCACCCGAGAACTCGTCGACGAACTGGCGAGACGCTCCGCGTCACACAGCCCCGAAGATCAGTAAGTCAACTGCGGATCCGGTTTCCACCGCTGGGCCCTGCTCGCGGGCTGGGCGGTCGGCATGGTCTACGGCACGGTCGCCGCGTACGGCGTGGCCTCCCCGACCCAGAAGCACTT
>NZ_JBEOXI010001001.1:0-1236 GCF_040296465.1 Streptomyces sp. NPDC002130 | reverse complement strand
CGGCGATCTCGGCCACCTCGGCAGCTTCCTTGGCCAAAGCACCCAGATCCAGGTTGGCCTCGGACAGTCCGCCGGTCAGGTCGACCTCGAGCGGAGCCTCTGCAGCGGCGCGTCGCGATTCGCGGGTTGCCGTCTTCAGCAGTTGGGTCGCCATCTCCTGGGTGGACCAGGTGCGGACGCCCGCAGCTTCGACTGCGTCGACGATCGGATCGTTGTGACCCATGAGTCCGGTTCCGCGAACCCAACCGATGACCGCATGTGCCAACGTGACCCGCTCGGCCCAGTTGCGCTCGGCCTTCCAACGGTTGACCACGGCGATCAGCGAAGCCTTTGCCTCACCGTAAGCACCGTCGCCGCCGAACGTTCCGCGGTTCGGCGAACCGGGCAGCACTACGTGCAGGTGCGTGTCGACGTCGCTGTCGTAACCGATCTTGGACAGACCGCCGATGAGACGCTCCACCGACCAGAGCAGCACGCGCATTTCCATTTCGGCGCGAGCGCCGGCGTCGGAGAGTTCACCGCCGACACGGGGAGCTGCGAACGGGAAGAGCATCGTCGGCGTCATGGCCGGCTTGATGAGCTTCTTTGCGCCACCTGCGTTCTCGGTGGCCTCGTTGCCGATCCAGTCGATCAGTGCGTCGACGTCGGTGTACGACGCCATGTTCGCGGGAACCACCCAGAGGGCTGCACCGGCGCGAGCGTTCTCGCGGTACAGTTCGCGGTAGAAGCCGAGGCGCTGACCGTCGAGTCGCGAGGTGGTCACGAATACCGTTGCACCACCGGCAAGGAGTTTGCCCGTGACCGCTGCCGCGATGGAGCCCTTGCTGGCGCCGGTCACTACTGCGACCTCGCCTGCCCACTCGGGTGCGTCGGATTCTGTCGTCACGGCCGCATCAGCGATGCGGGTGTAGACCTCGGCGAGCGCCGTGCGGCCTTCGTCGGTTGCGCGGGTGGCCCACCACTTCGCCTGTGCGGCGACAGTGGAACCGGCACCGATGAAGTTCTCGACCGACAACGCGGTGTCACCTGAGACACCACCCCTCGCTTCGCTCGACCGGATCCAGATGCGAGCGAGATCCTCACGCGCACTTGCCCAACGGTCGTCGAGCAGGACCGCCTTCTGCGCGTCGAATGCCGGAGCAACCAGACGCGGCCAGTCGGAGCCGAGTTCAGCCGAGACCAAGTCGACCAGTTCGGTGTCCTCGACCGTCGCGACTGCTGCTTCTTCGTTCAGTC
>NZ_JBEOXI010001000.1:0-1237 GCF_040296465.1 Streptomyces sp. NPDC002130 | reverse complement strand
GCTTGATGCAGCCGATCGTGGTCCGTCGTCACGGTGACAAGTACCAACTTGTCATGGGTGAGCGTCGCTGGCGTGCGAGCCAGGAAGCCGGGCTGGAGAAGATTCCGGCGATCATTCGTGAAACCGATGACGACTCGATGTTGCGCGACGCGCTCCTCGAGAACATCCATCGAGTGCAGTTGAACCCCCTCGAGGAGGCAGCGGCGTATCAGCAGCTGCTCGAGGAGTTCGAAGTCACCCACGAAGAATTGGCCAATCGGATCGGACGTTCGCCGGGTATTGCCGTCCGGGTCGGCGAATCCGAAGAAGGTGCCCCCGTCACGCTCGTCGAAGACGGTGACCTCACTGGCATCGACGCCGCGGTCGATGAGCTCTTGGCGAGCCGTTGCAGCGTCGGCCACGACCAACTGCAATCCCTTCAACGAACCAGGGGCCATCTCGGTTTGCGACGGCAGGTTCCCGATGACGATCGAGCAGCCCGAACCACGCGGAGTGAGCTGGGCGACCGTCATGTGTTCGTTGACGGTGTGGTGGTCGAGATCGAAACCGACCTTGTCACGATAGAACTCGATGGAGCGGTCGAGGTCACTGACGGGGACGATGACTACTTCGAGGGTCCAGTCCATGAAACTGCCTTTCGCTGAGGAGGTTCGGGCAAACAGGTGGTCAGAGTTGCGCGACGATCTTGTCCAGGCGTTCGTAACCTTCGGTGACACCGAGCTCCATATTGCTCTCGATCATTCCGTCTCGCGCTTCGAGGCTCGGATATACGGAATGGCCGGAGAGGCGGGTGCGTCCGTTACCCAGATCCTCGAACGTGATCGATTCGATGCTGACGATGTCGGGGAATCCCTCGTATTCGAAGGTCTGGATGGCAAAGTCGTTTTCGCGAACAACGTGAAACACACCGTTGAACCGGAACTCTTCGCCCTCGGGGTTGCGATGGACGTACTTGTATCGACCGCCGCTGACGAACTCGTATTCGTCGATCTCCATCTCGTATCCGTTGGGGCCGAGCCACTGCTTGACCAGTTCGGGATTCGAATGAGCTGCGAAGACGGCACTGACGGGTGCGTCGAATTCGCGGGTGATGTCGATGTACGGCACGCCCTCAGGAGCCGTGATGGTGACGGGATTGGTGGTAGCCATGGCTAAGTCTCCTTCTGTGTGGTGCTGAGTAGGTGATCGAGCTTGCGGAACTGTTGTTCGTGGATCAGTCGATAGCGGTCGATCCAGG
>NZ_JBEOXI010000999.1:0-1237 GCF_040296465.1 Streptomyces sp. NPDC002130 | reverse complement strand
ACAAGGAGAACCCCTCATGGTGGATCCGTCCCAGGAGCCGATGCGACCAGCAACCCCGCGACGACGAGGATCACCAGCGACACAACAGAAAGGCCGGTCCGTTTTGTCGGAATCACCGATGCAGTATGTATGACAGCCGGCCCACCATGGGTAACTTCGGTCGGAGTTAGAGCAGGATCGTTACCTGAGGCGATTCGCCTTGTTGTGAGGACGGGGACGCCGGCAAGGTCAGCCGTTAGCATCACGCCATGGAACTTGGGGTGCATTTCGCGCTGTCAGACAGCGTGGCAGCGGAACTTCTGGACGCACGCGGCGACGACGACAAACTCGGCGCAGTGGTCGAGGACATCGAGGAGACGGGCCGATCCGAGTTCTCGTGCGACACGGACAAGGCGTGGGATCCGATCCTGTGCGCCCTCTCCAGCACGGGGTACGAGCGCGTGTCCGAGAACTGGCCGGCCTACGGCGTGATCTTGGGGGACGACGACCTCAACACCGACACCGACGACCAACTCGTCACCTACCTGGCACCCGATCGGGTCGCCGAAGTCTCCTCGTACCTGGCGGAAATCACCGAATCCGAGTTCGGCGTGCGCTACGACGCGATGCCGCTCGACGACCGCAACCCGGAGTACGGTTCCGACGAGCGCGGGTACGCCTGGGGCTGGCTTCAGGAAGTGGCGGACTTTTTGCAGCGCGCGGCCCGAGAGCGTCGCCACGTGGTATTCACCGTGCGGTTCTGACAGTCGAGAGCCCACTGCCGAAGCAGCGCGCCCTCGAAGAATGAAAGACCGCTTGACAGTGGCGCTCAACTGCGGAGGACCCTCTGCGCGGGTTCTTGCTCTGACAATTCCTGTGCCGCAGCGTTTCTGGGTGACCGAGTGCGTGTCCTTCTCGCAGCCAGACCGAGCAGTAACGGAAACGTAACGACAGCCCGCGCGCTTCTCTGGCATTCACGATCTCGACCAGCAGTTTCACTGAAACAGTTTATTTTTCAACGGATTTCCAGTAGTGAGCTGCATCTCAAACCAACCCAGTGGATTGCTCATTGTTTGCGACATGGCGTTGACTGTTACCGGAAGAATCAGACAAAGTGGCCCGTGGAGGCGCAACTCGAGTGGGCCACCGACGAGGGAGAAGCCGAATGACGCACCTACGCAAGATGATTACCGCGGCCGCATTGATACCTGCCGGTATCGCAGCCATCGCACTCAGCGGCGCGGGCGCAGCATCAGCT
>NZ_JBEOXI010000998.1:0-1238 GCF_040296465.1 Streptomyces sp. NPDC002130 | reverse complement strand
ACCGGCGGTGTGCGCGTGTCGACGGCAGGGTTCACCGGCACTTCCCCGGGCGTGTAGTCCTGTGGGTCACCCGTCCACTCCGACAGAGGAGTAAGTCGCGTCCGGTCCTGCAAGCTGTGCACTTCTGCCAGATCCGTTCCCCCTGAGGTCGCGTAGCGAGCGACTATCCAGTTCATCGCCGTCGGAGAACGCAGCAGCGTCAAACCCTTGGGCACGTTGCCTTTCCAATCCGGCCCGGCTACCAGATACGGTCCTCCGGTCCGCCCCACCGTCCGAGATCCCGGCACCGTGAACACGTCGCTCCACGCGTCGAGGATGGGTACAAGCCAGTACCGCGTGCCGAAGTCCGGCAGTGAGAGCACCTGCGGTTCCGTCGACACGTCCAACCAGCCCGACGAATAGAGAGTGTCCGCATTGGGTGAGACGACATCGGTGAAGGACGCGTCCGGCGTCGTTCGCGCGTAAGCGAACTGGTTGAGCGGGGCTTTCATCGCCACCGGCGAAGGCACCGCCGTCATGACATCCCGCGATACTGCCGCAATCAACAGTGGATATCCGAAGATCCACGCCTGCGTCGCCAGGTCTTCCAGCCGAGAACGGTTCTTCGACAGAGTCATGCCTGCGCATACCACCGCCCTCACCAGCGCAAACCTGGCTGGCACTCTCCCTGTCTTGTGTGCCAGTACCGAATGGGTGCATATTTCGATTACCCAACGAGGTGTGCCGGACCGACGCATGCGCGTCTGCCCGAGATTTGCCCCAGCACCGAGGGAGGAACAGAAATGAACAGAAACGAAGCAATAGGCATTTCTCCGTTCCAGGCAGCCGGATCGTTGCAGGGGTTCGTCATTTCCGGTCGTTGGCCGGACACAACTCAGGAGTGGGCGCAGCTTCTCGCATTGGCTGTCCGAGTGGCCTCGATGCCGGGTTTGTTGCCGACGACGACGGTCTTCGGGGTTCGCGAGGACGTTCCCGAGGACCCGCAGCCGGGCACCGTGGGTCTGGTGGTTGCCGAGGGGCCGGTGCTGGGCGATTTCGCCCTGACGCCCGGACGCTTCTCCGATCATCAGCCACCGGCACTGATCATGCTGCACCCACCGTCGGAAACTACGCCCAGCCTGCCGGAATGCGAGGGCAGCGCATCGGGATGTGTACTACTTCCCGGCCTTCCCTACCTGGGTTTGGAGCATCGGGCGGCGTGGGTCGAAGCAGAGCCGGACGGCACTGTCGTCTCCATG
>NZ_JBEOXI010000997.1:0-1238 GCF_040296465.1 Streptomyces sp. NPDC002130 | reverse complement strand
GTCCGCGCCCGCAGCGGGTCCACGGGCAGCGCGTGCCGCGCGAACCAGCGGGCCGCCTCGGGAGCCGGTGAGGGGTCGGTGAACTCCGCACCGGCTCCTCCATCCTCGACAACCCGGCCGGCTTCATCTCCGACATCATCAGCGGTGTCCTGGCCAACGGCAGCTGATTCACCTGCTCCACCTGTAAACACTCCGTCGGGGAATGTGATCGAGGGTGGCATCGAGTCTTCGGACTCGGTGCCACCCTCGAACTTTTGTCGCGATCACACTCCGTCGTGCCCTGCGTCGAACAACCAGATAGGAAAGCATTACCTAAGTCATTCGCGGTATGATCCATCGATGAGTTCCACAGGATTTCCGTACTGGGCTGTGCCGGCGGGCCGGTACGTACCGCTCCCCTTCGCCATGACCACGTCCACCATCGGGCGCGATCAGAAGCGGGCGTGGCGCGAGATCCGCCATCCCGAACATGAACTCCTGTGGGGCGCTTCCGGAGAGATGAGCGCGTATATCGACGACGTTCGTTGGCAGATCCCACCGACGGTCGGCATGTGGATTCCGGCTGGAACTCCACGTCGCATCACGCTCGGCGCATCCACCGAGGCACGCTTCACCTACTTCCGGCCCGAGTCGTTTCCCCACCCGTGGACCAAACCCGCGATCATCGGCATAGACGACGTGGTCAAGACGATGCTCATCCATCTGCACCAGCGAAACATGCCGACCGAAGCTCGCTTGCGGGCAGAATCAGTAGTCTTCGACACCCTCGCACCCATCGAGGCGGCCGATGTCGCGGTGCCGATGCCCGCCGATCCCCGGGCCCTCGCCGTTGCACGCCGCTTGATCGCCGACCCCGCCGATCAACGCGGGCTTGCCGATTGGGCCTATGTGGTCGGTGGAAGCCCCCGCACCCTGAGCCGCGTGTTCTCTCAGGGCACGGGGATGTCCTTCACCGAGTGGAGAATTCAAGTTCGCGTCCGCGCCGCGATGTCCTATCTCGCTGCGGGCGTTCCCGTTTCGACGGTGAGCCGTCGCGTCGGATACGAAACCCCCAGCGCCTTCACCAGCGTGTTCCGCAAGGTCACCGGACGGACACCGAAGAACTATTACTCGGACGCGTGCGAATTGTCAGCCTAACTGGTCAGAACCCGTTCATCTTCGAGACCAGTTCGGCGAAGGCATATTTGACGCTCAGCGACGTGGGTGAAGCCAAGGCCATGACTCGTGCCAGACCGAGC
>NZ_JBEOXI010000996.1:0-1240 GCF_040296465.1 Streptomyces sp. NPDC002130 | reverse complement strand
ATAAACAAAATCTTGCATCACTAGACCGATTGGTACATGATTCGAGAATCGACAAACCGGAGCGCGGCCAACGACGCTCACGACGACGAAGGACCGAATCGATGTCCCCGAATTCCACAAACCACACCACGCCGACCGTCCTCGGACCGGACGAAGACCTCGCCGGGACCCTCGCGGCCACCGGCGTCCGGATGATGGTCCGGAGCAAACAAACCGAGGGAGGATTCTCGCTTGTGCAGCACCGCATCGCCGCGCATTCGATGACGTCACCGGTCCATCGCCACAGCCGGGAAGACGAGTACACGGTGGTTCAAAGTGGCCGCGTCGCAGCGATGGTCGGAGACGAGATCGTCTACGCGGAGGCCGGCGCCATGATCTTCAAACCGCGTGGCCAGTGGCATGCCGTGTGGAATCCCGACGACGTTCCAGCCCGGATTCTCGAAATCATCACGCCTGGAGGGATGGAAGGCCTGTTCGAACTGATGCCGAAGTTACTGGCCGAAGCAGGTTCCGCCGCGGAAACGGTTGCAGCGCGGGTAGAAGCCGACTTCGGGATCGAATTCGATCTCGTTGCCACCGCCGAGATCGCACAGACACACGGTGTGGGATTCGGCATCGAAAGTCACTGACCTCTGTCAGCACCTACCGATCAAAGGAAGATTCATGCTTGTACTCACCGGAGCAGAAGACCTCAGCGCCAACCTGAACCAAGAGTTGGGCGTCAGCGACTGGCACGAGGTCACGCAGGAGTCCATCGACGAGTTCGCCCGCGTCACGGGCGACGATCAGTGGATTCACGTCGACGTGGATCGCGCGAAGGAGTCACCGTTCGGCGGAACGATCGCGCACGGCAACTACACGCTCTCACTCGGCCCCAAGTTCTCGTACGCAATGGTCTCGCTCGAAGGTTTTGCGTTTGCTCTCAACTGCGGATTCGACAAAGTCAGGTTGCCTGCCCCGCTACCGGTGGGCTCTCGTGTCCGCATGCGTGCGACGTTGAGCAAAGTCGAACCGATCAATGGCGGTGTCCAGATCACGGTGACGCAGACATTCGAACGAGAACACGGCGACAAACCTGTGTGCGTCGCCGAGATGTTGACCCGCGCCTATCACTGAAAGGTCAGGAGCCGAACATCTTTCGGATCGTGGTACCGAAGGGATGCTTTGCTGTGACACTGCCGAATCGCACCTTGCCGTGCACCACCAGGTGCAGCGGGCCCATCTGCGGGCCGGAACGAAC
>NZ_JBEOXI010000995.1:0-1241 GCF_040296465.1 Streptomyces sp. NPDC002130 | reverse complement strand
CCCGCCGTAAGCCCCTGCACCACCTGCCGCTGGAAGATGATGTACGCCGCCAGCACCGGCAGCATCGCCATCACCAGGCCCGCGAACAGGCCTTGGGTGTTCGCCAGCGCAACAGTGTCTTTCGTGACCATGACGGCCAGGCTCGGGGACCGCTACTCAGGTCCTCTCCTTCCGGGTTTCGCGGCGGCGCTGACTCTGGGTGCTGGAATCCTGGTTCAAACTGCTGCCCGCCATCGCAATTGGGGTCCTCAGGCCGGCACGGTCGGCGCCGCGCTGGCGGCGCTCGGATACCTTCTGGTCGCGGTCGGCGGCGCACGCCCCGCGCTCGGGTTGTTCATCGTCTGCGCGCTCGTCCTCGGTACGGCCTACGGACTGTGCCTGCGTGAGGGACTGCTCGACCTCGAGTCGCTGGCTCCCCCGGCCTCGCGGGGCGCCCTGACCGGGATCTTCTACGTCGGCACCTATCTCGGATTCGGACTGCCGGTGCTACTGGTTGTCATCGAACCCACGATGGGTCCGTCACTGCCGTTGGTGATCCTCGCCGCTGTTGCCGCCGTTGTTGCCGTGGTCCGATTCCGTCGATTGCGGTCGCCCCAGGCTTCCACGTCACATCCGCGTCTCGAAGCCGCATCGGTCTGAACACCCGTTCGGACGGAGTTGGCGGTACTTGCAGTCGCAGCTACCCGGCGGTGTTAGCGTCGGAGGACCAGAAGGTAACTGCGTAGGGACACAGCACATGGGCAAGAGCGAGGCGGGCAAGGCCGAATCAGGCAAGAGCAGTGCCGACGATCTGACGGGTCGGCGCATCCTGATCACCGGTGCCGCCCGCAACATCGGTTCTTCGCTGGCCAGACGCCTCTACGACCGCGGTGCGTCCGTGGGACTGCTCGGCCTCGAGCCTGAACTTCTCGAACAAGTCGCCACTTCCTGCGGCCGCGCACCGTGGCAGTTGTGCGATGTCGCCGACCCCGAGCAGGTATCTCGCGGCGTCGACTACATTGCCGAGAAGCTGGGAGGCATCGACGTCGTCGTGGCCAATGCCGGTGTCGAGGCGAACTCGTCGATCCTCGGCGGCGACGTCGAAGACATGCGCCGCGCCGTCGAAGTCAACCTCATGGGCACGTACTTCACCCTGCGCGCAGCGGGCCGGACCCCGAGGTCGACCCGGCAATCGCCCGCCAGACCGCGGCCGTTGTGGCCACCGGCCGCTCGGACTTCCCGAACCAGATCAACAACGTGCT
>NZ_JBEOXI010000994.1:0-1242 GCF_040296465.1 Streptomyces sp. NPDC002130 | reverse complement strand
GGTGACGAGGGCTTCCTCGGCGAGCCAGCCTTCGGTGCGGAGTGTGAGGAGGATCTCCCGAAGATCGTCGTCCGTGAGGCGGCGAACGGAAGCACCAACCCCAGGCCGGTTTCGAGTGGAGAGTCGTACATGCGTGCACGAACGAACTTGACGACGAACGCGAGCACCAAACCGACGACGACGCCACCGATCACTTCGTACGCGAAGAACAACAGGGGCGAATCGGTGGCAATTCTGGTTCCGGTCACTGCTGCGACGGCAACGGTGAAGAGCGTGAGCGCGGTGGCGTCGTTGACGAGCCCTTCGCCCGTGAGGATGGCGATGACCCGTTTCGGGAGCCCGAGCTTCTGACCGACCGCCACCGCGCTGACGGCGTCGGTCGGCGCGATCACCGGGGTTGAGGATGAGTATGTCCGTCGCACCCTGTTCGGTGAGGTGGTTCAAGAGCGTTTCGGTAGTGGCGACGAGATCGGGTGAGATGCTCCATTCGAACTGGTCGGGGTTTCCGGGACCGACTGCGACAGCGGGGATTCCGATTTTCTTCAAGACGTCGACACGTGGGTCGTGCGTCATCGGGTCCACGATCAGCACGCCGTCCATCTCGATGCGCCGCAGTCCGTTCGGATCTTTCATCGACGGCAGTAGGAGGAGTGAGTGATCGCCGTGGAATGCGGCCTGGGTCGCGGCGGTAGCCACGCGCCCGTACCAGTCGAAATTGAGGTACTCGGCCGATGACAGTTGGTCGGGAGCGGGGAGCATGAGCCCCAGGGTGGCGGTACGGCCGGTTCGAAGATTCTGTGCCGAGCGATTGGCCCGGTATCCCAGGCGGTCGGCAACCTCTTGAACTCGAGCTCGCGTGGCCGCGTCGACTCGGCCCTTGCCGTTGAGCGCATAGGAGACCGTCGACACCGCGACGCCGGCGGCGCTCGCGACATCGCGAAGCGTCGGGACGTTCGGCGTGATCATCGGGGTCGCGTCCTCTAGTTGCTGGGCGATTTCTACTCAAGAGTAACGCCCAATCGTTTCGGCAGTGGGAACCTGGCGGACGATTGTTCAGTTGAAGAAATTGCGCCGAATCGTTACATCAGAGCTATTGACTATGCCGAAACGTTTCGGCACTCTCGTAGAACACCGGGACAACTTCGAGTGAAATTCGGTCGACCTCGGGCACCCTCATTCCCGGTCCATGCGCCTAAATACGACGATCCACGGAGTTACCCCATGAGAGAGAAAACCCGTCCA
>NZ_JBEOXI010000993.1:0-1243 GCF_040296465.1 Streptomyces sp. NPDC002130 | reverse complement strand
ACTACGTCCGGGGATTCACCGACGACGGCAAGGTCATCCTCGGAAACCCCTGGGGCGTCTCCGGCTATCCGCCGATTACCGTGCCATTTACCTCGCCGTGATGCGGATGGCCGGCAGTGGCGACGTCCGGATGCGCACGATCTACCGTGGGATGCGCCGCACTTTCACCACGTGGATAGTCGCTGCGCTCACTAATCTGGGCATCGAATCGAACGCGACCGTGGAGGCGACAATCGCCGGGTGGCAGGCGTTCATGGAGGAAATCGTCGTCAACTGGATCGACGAGCCGACGCTCGAGCGAGGCGAGATGGTCGACCTCTGTGAACGAATTTTCTACCACTGCCTACCGGCAGCAGGCATCAGCGTGGAGCAAATAGTGGCAGCCACCGTCGTCGCGACGGCCAGTGAGTCCGGCGCAACACAACTGTGATCTTCGCGCCGGGGTTTCACAGGTGGTCACGATTGGGTATCTTGCTTGCAGTGGCACTGGACCACGACCCCAACACATGAAGGATCCAACATGGAGTCTGTCGAAAACGTATTGCCCGAGGGTGTCAAGCTCGAAGACGTCTTGAGTGTCCTCAAGGTCGCAGTTGCGGGCATCGGCCTCATCAGCGCACTTTCGGCATTCAGCTGATCGCAAAGCGTCATCGACAGGCCGGACTTCGGGGAGTCCGGCCTGTTTTTTGTTTCCATTCCTGAACAAACCGTGAACTTTTCAGCAACTTCAGCGCAAAGCGGTCATTTCAACCCAAACAAGCGTCCAGTTTGCTAATTTGTGTCTGCGACACAAGGTCGTACAGAAACACCACGCAGACACAACCTTGTACATACAAACCTGTACATACGACACGGAGGACCGAAACATGGGTTCCATCAACACCCTCAGCGCCGTCATCGACATCATCAAGGTCGTCCAGCCGTTGATCGCCAAGCTCAACCTCAGCTGATTCGCTTGCACCACACCCCTGCCAGGGCGTAACTCGAAATGGGGCCGACATTGTCGGCCCCATTTTCCATAGGTGCACTATCTCAGCCGAGGGCCTTCTTGATCTCTCCTGCCAGTACCGACGCCAACTGCGGCGGCACCGCATTGCCGATCATCGTGCGCACCGCTCCCCACTTGCCTTCGAATACGTAGTCGTCGGGAAAAGTCTGGAGGCGAGCAGCTTCTCGAACGGTCAAGGACCGAGGACTCGCGGGCGCGCAAGTGGGCATCGCGGTAGTGGGTACGGCCGCCACA
>NZ_JBEOXI010000992.1:0-1245 GCF_040296465.1 Streptomyces sp. NPDC002130 | reverse complement strand
ACAGGTTCCTGCGGCCCCAACCAACCCGACTCCCAGGCGTTGTCGTCGATTGCCTGTTCGATGCGCTTGATGGTGACACCTCCCGACGTGTGCTCGTCGTCGAGTGCGAGAACGCACGCCGTTTCGCACGGAGCGGGGCACAGATGTCCGGTGAACTCGGGGAAATTGTTGGTGGAATGCAGATTCTCCGAAGCTTCGGACCACCGTCCACGCCGAACGAGGTCGTTCCATTCCGGGATGAGATTGCCGAGCGGACACCCGACGCCGGCCGAATGGCAGTACGGCACAGCGCAGTCCATGCAGCGCGAGGCCTGTGAAGATACGCCTCGATTTCGCACGACGGGATCCAGCGACTCGTATACCGACGCCCAGTCGCCGACACGCACATCGGTCGATCTGGTCGGTGTGCCGGATCGTTTCACGTCGAGGAACCCGCGTGGGTCAGGCATGGGCCGGCTCCACCAGTTGGTTCTGTTCCACGACCTTCTGATAATCGACGGGCAAAACTTTGGTGAATCTCGGACTCTGGCCAACCCAGTCCTCGAGAAGTTCTGCCGCCACCGGCGAGCCGGTCGCAGCCACATGCTCGCCGAGAATTTCGACCAGCTGACTACAGTCTTCCGTCGAAGGCCGCTCCAGAACGACCATGTCGCAGTTGACCTTCTCTGCCTTCACGTCGAGTACGAAAGCAATTCCGCCGGACATTCCCGCAGCAAGGTTCCTACCAGTTGGGCCGATTATGACGACGCGACCTCCGGTCATGTACTCACACGCATGGTCGCCGACGCCTTCCACCACAGCGACCGCGCCCGAGTTGCGCACCGCGAATCGTTCCCCGACACGCCCCCGGACATAGAGTGCACCGCTCGTAGCGCCGTACAGCAGCGTATTGCCGGCAATGACCTGCTCCTCGGCCACGAAGGGTGCATCCTCACTCGGCCGGAGCACAATTCGTCCACCGGACAGACCCTTCCCCACGTAATCGTTTGCATCGCCGACGACGACCAGCGAGATGCCCGGTGGCAGGAACGCACCGAGTGACTGGCCTGCCGTTCCATGGAGCACGACGTCGATGGTGCCTTGAGGTAGCCCGACGGCGCCGTAGCGTCTGGTCACCTCAGCGCCCAGCCTCGTTCCCACCGCTCGATCCGTATTGTGTACTGGCAGTTCGATATGCACCGGTCGAGCGTCCTCGAGGGAGTTCGCAGCCAACTTGATCAGGGTGCGTTCGAGTTCGCTCGAAGT
>NZ_JBEOXI010000991.1:0-1245 GCF_040296465.1 Streptomyces sp. NPDC002130 | reverse complement strand
TCTTGGCCTCGCCGCCGCCATCTGCTGCTACAAACGACTTGTCCGCCTCACCACGTAGGACACGGTCTAAAGGCGGGCCGCGATGGAACCAGTCCCGGTGGGTGAGGACAGCGCGGCCCCGGATGAGCAGGCCATACAGACCACGGTGGCCCTGGAAGGCGACGGCACGTGCATCGCCGACGCCCGCCACCTCGCTGCGGACTTCCTCACCCGCGTCCAGGCCGAGCACGGCCTGCCCGTCTCGCAGCGCGCCATGGACCTGACCCAGCTGGTGGTCAGTGAGCTGGTGACCAACGCCCGCAAGTACGCGCCCGGTCCGGTGCTGATGGACCTGCGCATCGCCGGCGACATGATTGAGATCGTGGTGTGGGACTGCGATCCGGTGCTGCCGGTGGCCCGGGCCGCCGACGCCGGGCGGGTCGGGCAGCACGGCCTGGAGATCGTCATGGCCGTCGCCCAGGGCTTCGAAGCGCAGCGCGAGCCGGTCGGTAAGCGCATCACCGCGCGCATCGCCCTCCTGGACGACCCCGGCGGCGCCATCACCGGACACCCGCCCCTGTAGGACGACGCGGACGCCCACAGTCAGAGACCCGGGCGTGAGGCGGCGTGGCGGGCCAACGCCGCCTGCAGCTCCCCGAGAAGGACATCGGGCAGCGCCGCACCCTGGGCATGCTTGAGGACCTCTTCAGCGATCTGGGTGAGTTTGATGTTGGTGTGCTGGGAGACCTCCCGCAGCACGGTGAAGCCGTCGGACGGGGTTATCTGTCCCAGGACGGTCAGGACGCCGATGGTCTGGTCGACGACGGCGTGCGAGGCGAGTGCCTGCTGCAGCTGTCTGGTCTCCTCCCGCAGCCTTTCCAGCTCTGCCGCCAGCTCATCGGCCGACGCCGACGTGGACTGCTGACGGGGATGAGCGGATGAGGTCATGGCAATCACCGAGAAAGACAGCGGACAGGGGCACCCTCACACGCCTGCCCCGCTCACCGGCCGGCATCCATCCGACTCCAGCCCGTCACCACGCGTGGGTCCTCCGGGAGCAGCTCTCGGAGGACCCAGCAGGGGCTTGATTCCCAACCCCGCTGCGACCGGGCTGCCATCTGGTTCCGGGGCATTCCTGCGCAGAACAGAACGGTGAGCCGTGGGAGCGCGTAGATCGTCTCTGTGCGGGCACGCGACGAGACGGGTGGAGCTGGGGTGAGCAACGCGGCGGCACGGCATCGATGACCGTGCCGCCGCGTGGCCTTC
>NZ_JBEOXI010000990.1:0-1246 GCF_040296465.1 Streptomyces sp. NPDC002130 | reverse complement strand
ATCGTGGAGCAGAAGAGCCTTTTCTCGGCTGGCTTCGTCGTCGACGCACACCATTCCGCCGGTTCCCGCGCACGTGATGATGTGTGCCATCGAGAAACTGGTGACGACGATGTCGGCCCGAGAGCCGGTAGGAGTGCCGCGGAGCGTGGCGCCGATCGCATCACACGAATCCTCGATCACCTTGAGTCCGTGTCGATCTGCGATGTCGCGGATGACGTCCCAGTCCGGGCAGTTGCCGGCCAGGTTCGGCATCAGTATGGCACCGGTCTTCTCGGTGACCATGGCCTCGATCTTGGTGACGTCGACGTTGAACGTGTTCGGTTCCACGTCCACGAACACCGGCACCAGACCGGCACGAACGATCGGTGCGATGTCGGTGGAGAACGTCAGCGGCGACGTGATGATCTCGCTTCCGGCAGGCAGCCCGAGCAGCTCGACTGCCAAGTACAAACCCGAGGATCCCGAGTTGCACATGACGCCGAACTTCTTGCCGGCCAAGGCCGCGATGCGTTCTTCCATCTCGAAGACGTTCTTGCCGATGCGCAATCCTTGATGCCCGCTGCGCAAGACGTCGACAACCGCCTGTATTTCTTCCTCGCCGTGGGTGGCCCTGGCGTAGGTGATCCGCTCGCTCATCTTGTTCCTGCTTTCTCGAATAGGCGGCAGATTCAGCGATCTGCCGAGAGGACGAGCGCACTGTGCGGGACGGGAGAGCCGCCGGTCACGAGCACGTTGTCCAGAGTTTTGGTGGGTTGGTTGGTGGAGGTGCCGCGGATCAGGCGAACACCTTCGGCAATGCCGTTGACGCCGTGGATGTATCCCTCACCGAGTTGACCGCCGTGGGTGTTGATCGGCAGGCGACCGTCCAACTCGAGATTGCCGTCGGCGATGAAGTCTTTGGCCTCGCCCCGACCGCAGAATCCGTACTCCTCGAGTTGAAGCAGGACCATCGGGGTGAAAGCGCCGTAGAGAACGACGGTGTCGTCGTTCGCAATGCCTTTGGCGGAGAGCAGATCCGAGAACTGCTCCTGGTTCAGGAAGTCGCGTCGGACGCCGTCCTGGAGGTCCTTGCGCCAGTCGAGCTTGACTGCACCCTCGATGTGGCCGCCGTCGTATGCGCTGGTGTCCTCGTCCACCTCGACAAAAACGGTCTTGGGGGTGTTGAGGTTCTGCTCAGCCCAGTCAGCGGAGGCCGCACGCACCCGCCTGACAGACCCCTGTCCGGCATGCCCCCCGCCCGACAGGC
>NZ_JBEOXI010000989.1:0-1246 GCF_040296465.1 Streptomyces sp. NPDC002130 | reverse complement strand
GACACCCTGATGGGCTCCCAGGCGGGCCACATCGCGATGATGGTGCACTTCCTCGTCTACCTCTCCGCTCAAACCTCCATCATCAAAGATGGACCGAACCGCGAGTTCTACCTCAAGAAACGAAGTGAAGGAATGAGACACGTTCAAGCGGTGATCGCCTTGGCCCGTCGACGAGTGAGCGTGATCTGGGCATTGTTGCGCGACAACCGACTGTTCGTCGTTGATGCACCCGCCGTCCGAACTGCTTGATTTCCTCATTGAAACTCGTTTCGCTGGTGAAAGTGTGTGGTCAGGCGGCCGGGGTGAGCTTGGAGATTTCGTCGGGACGGAATCCGCTCCAGTGGTTTTCTCCTGCGACGACGACGGGGGCTTGCAGGTATCCGAGACTCATGACGTAATCGCGGGCCTGTGCGTCTTCGGTGATGTCGATGACGTCGTATTCGATTCCTGCTTTGTCGAGAGCGCGGTACGTGGCATTGCATTGCACACATGCGGGCTTGGTATATACGGTGATCGCCATTGTCACTCCCCCTCGTCGGTGATTCTTTATTGATTTCATTCTATCGAACATTGCAATATAAACCAATACTTTCGCGGGTATTTCTTCGATTAGCTTCCGCTTTAGTTAATGACATCTTCAATCATTTTTCGCATTCTTTCTCTAATACCAAACCGTGATGTACGCAGCTACTTGCATGCGTTCTACCTGTACTTTCTCCCCTCTCCCCGGTATGTGCCGATATTCTGGTCTCGGCGGGAGCGGGTCAAGGTGAGCGTAGGAAAAAATATCTTAGCGCCTTTGTTCGAGCGTGCGAGTGGCGCGTGTGGATATTATTTCTGGAGCGGCCTTGATGCGCGAGCGTCGGGATAGAAGAATGTTTACACCGGGGCGGGTAGGTTCTTGTCCTTGCGCTTTTGTCGTGGTTCGTGGCCGGCGGCCGGGGTGCTTTCTTGCGTGTCTGTGGTGGTGTCCGTATTCCGCCCTTCCGGTCCGCCGGTGGCTCTTTACCGCCGGCCAGAGGCGGAAGGTGCGGGGCGGAAGGGCGGACGGATCCCCAACCCTTTCGGGCCGGGGATCGCCGCTTCATCGGGTTAGTCGATCGCGACCTCGTCGAATAGGCGGAAGAGCAACATGAGCAACGACGACAACTTGTATCACTACACTTCCGCGGCAGGACTCCTCGGCATCGTTGATCGAATCAGCCAAGCGAGCTTCCCGAACGTGTACGCGACTACCAATCACCCC
>NZ_JBEOXI010000988.1:0-1247 GCF_040296465.1 Streptomyces sp. NPDC002130 | reverse complement strand
CAGGCTCCGCAACAGCGAGAGTGCATCGGCGGCCCACGCGAGGAGGCGCCGGGAGAGCTCGTCTCCTCCTCTGGCCGCGAGCCGGGCCCTGTGCATGTCGGAACGGATGGCGTCGATCTCGGGTTCCCGGCCGACGAAAGAGGTCAGCCGCGGGCGGATGGCCCCCGGACGGGTGCGCTCGCGCTCCGGCGGCGCGGACGGGCGCTTCTCGTCCTTCGGGGCGGAGTCGAGCAGGCCGGCGTGGAGGGCGCGCAGCTGGGGCCCGGGGTCGGTGCCGAGGCCTTCGGCCAGGGCACGGCGGGCGGTCTCGTACGCGGCCAGGGCATCGGCCTCCCGTCCGGTGTCGCGCAGGGCGCGGATGAGGAGGGCGTGCAGCGGCTCGTCGTAGGGGTGTACGGCGGTCAGTTCGCGCAGTTCGGGTACGACGTCCAGCCCGCGTCCCAGCCGTAGCCGGGCCTCCGCCCTGGCCCGGGTCGCCTCCAGGCGCCTGGCCTCCGGGCGGGTGGCGGCGGAGCGGTCGGGGAGGTCTGCGAGGGCGGGTCCGTGCCAGAGGGCGAGAGCGGCGTCGAGGTGCCGTTCCGCGAGGGCGGGGTCGTCGCCGGTGAGGGCGTCGGTGCCCTGCTGGACGAGCCGTTCGAAGACGAAGAGGTCGATGTCGGCCTTGCCGGCCGCGAGTCGGTAGCCGCCCGTCTCAAAGGTGACGGCGTCCTTGCCGAGGGCCCTGCGGAGACGGCCGATGAGGGCTTGGAGGGCGGCGGGGGCGTCCTGCGGCGGGTCCTCCGCCCAGACCTCGTCGATCAGCGCCTGGGGAGTGACAACGCGGGAGGGGCGCAGGGCGAGGGCGGTGAGCAGGGCGCGGAGGCGGGGGCCGCCGATGGGTACGACCGAGCCGTGCTCGTCTTCTGCCGTCGTGACGCCCAGGATTCTGTACCGCACGGGGTCATTGTCGCCGGGGTGGGGGTGAGGGGTGGGAGGTTTTCGGGGCGGGGCGTTGCTCGGGGGTCCGTGTGCGGTGCTCGGGGTTGCGGCTGAGGCCGGGTGGGTGCGCAACCCGGCGGAGCGGGGTGCTGCCTGCGCCCACCCGTGCCGCCCCAGCGGCACGACTGCCCGCAGGCTGAGCGGAGACGCGCCCGCCCCCGCCGTCGGACGCAAGGGGCCCTGTCGGGGGGTGTCCGCCCGCAGCGGTTGGCGCGTCGACGCCAGTCAGTCGGTAAGTGGCCGTCGACCTACACGCGATGATCTCCTCG
>NZ_JBEOXI010000987.1:0-1248 GCF_040296465.1 Streptomyces sp. NPDC002130 | reverse complement strand
GCCCGCGCTTGTGCAAGTTCGGCGTTGTAGCGGGCGATGACGCGTTCGGCGACTTCGCGGCGATCGAGAGCCGTGAGTTGCGCGGTCATGGCCTGCTTCCAGGACGAGCCCGTCGTGCCCTCGTCGACGACGAGCACCGGAGCGATGTCAGTGCCGAGCAGGCCTTTGTCCTGGTAGTAGCCCCACCAGCCTTTCCCGACGACCAACAGATCGGGGTCGAAGCTCAGTATCGATTCCGCATTCGGTTCGTTGTTCGTCCCACCGAGGCGAGCTGCGCCGGCGGGTACCTGCTGCATGAGTTGCGACTTCGGATCCCAATTGGTCGCGACGATCGGGTACTCGGCCAATAGTGCAAAATCGAGGGCTCCTCGGGCTTCGAGCACCACCACACGCTTGGGGTCCCGCGGGAGGCGGTAGGCCTGGTCCGCGACGACGATGTCGACCCATTCGTCCGAGGTTTCGGTGCCGCTGGATTCGCTCGAACATGCAGACAGTGCGCCCAGTGCACCGAGCGCCGCTGCACCGGTCAGGAACCCGCGTCGTGTCAAGGAATCGATCAGACGGGTGAATTCGCCGTCCACATCTTTTGTCGACTGCAAGGGGGTTTCGGTCGATTCGATCACAGGCATGAGAAGGCACAGCTCCATCTGGTGTTCTGGGCATTTGAGGGTGCCTTTTCAACCTATTCGACCGTGACCGCCGACGCCTTGCTCGAAAACGCCAACCGCTCACCAGATTTAGCCAGTCCGCGTTGGCGGGTGTCGCAGAGCTCCCTCCTCGGATTCGGCTCGTTGTGGAGGGGCGCGCCCATCCGATCCGAACTCGAGGTATCGTGACCGACATGCAGCGCGTCTATTTCTGGTTTAGCAGGCCGGCCCCGGGTGGGCCTGCCGGCGTAACCACGCGCTGACAACCTCCACCCAAGAGCCGGACTACAGACCGGCTCGCTGGAGTTTCTCTTCATCTCTGGGGTCGGCCTGAGAACAGGAAACCGAAAACCCCATGACTGTCACCATCGACACCACCGCAGCTTCGGACAGCCTCGACGATCAGCGGACTGTGAGTATCAGTCCGCTCGTGTCACCGGCGACTGTTCGGGCCCAGCACGCTCCGGACGAGGTCGCGGCCGCAACCGTGCGCACCGGGCGTGCTGACACCATCAACATCCTCAACGGTGACGACGACCGTTTGATCGTCGTCGTCGGTCCGTGCTCCGTGCACGATCCGGAAGCGGCGATGGACTACGCC
>NZ_JBEOXI010000986.1:0-1249 GCF_040296465.1 Streptomyces sp. NPDC002130 | reverse complement strand
CCAGGAGGCGCAAGGTTTTGCCGGCGTGGGTGCGGAAATTGCTGCCCGCGTGCAGGAGCGGTGCTTCCACCATCTCCACGCCCCGGTGCTCCGGGTCAGCGGATTCGACATCCCCTACCCCGCGCCGAAGCTCGAGCGTCACCACCTGCCCAGCGTCGACCGTGTCCTCGATGCCGTCGATCGTCTGCAGTGGAACGACACTCCCGACACCCGTTGGGCGGTGACGGCATGAGCAATCAGGTATTCATGCTCCCCGACCTCGGCGAAGGATTGGCCGAGGCCGACATTGCGGAGTGGCACGTCAAGGTAGGCGACGTGGTCACCATCGATCAGATTGTCGTCGAGGTCGAGACCGCGAAAGCTGCTGTGGATGTGCCTATCCCGTTCGCCGGGACCGTGATCGAACTCCACGGCAAAGACGGTGACACCGTGAAGGTGGGTACGCCGCTGATCACTGTGAGTGGGGGCGACAGTGTCGACGCGGTCGTCTCGGCTAACCACGAGCGATACCGCGAAGAAGAACGTGCCGGTTCGGGTAACGTCCTGATCGGCTACGGCACCAGTGAGGATGCACCGAGACGCCGACGTCGGACTTCTTCGTCGGTACGCGTGATCTCGCCGATCGTCCGTAAACTGGCTGCCGACAACGATATCGACCTGTCTATCCTCTCCGGATCCGGTGCAGGCGGGGTCATCACCCGCGCTGATGTCGAGGCAGGTTCGAACACCGGCACGGAGACGGAAACGTCGCACGTGAGCGACCAACGCATCCCGATCAAGGGGCTACGCAAGGTAGTTGCCGACAAGCTGTCCACCAGCCGCCGCGAGATCCCTGACGCGACAACCTGGGTCGACGTCGACGCCACCGAACTGTTGGCGGCGCGAGCCGAGATCAACAAGTCACTGCCCGATTCCGACAAGATCAGCCTGATGGCGCTCCTGGCTCGGCTGACCACCGCCGCATTGGCGCAGTACCCCGAACTGAACTCGTCGGTCGACACGGCTCGAGGCGAGATAGTTCGACACGCCCGCATCCACCTCGGAATCGCCGCTCAGACACCGAAGGGATTGATGGTGCCGGTCATTCGCAATGCCGATTCACTGAACACTCTCGAACTCGCACAAGCACTTCGGGTGATCACCGACCTTGCCCGCGACGGGGTGGCTCCGCGACGTCCACTGCGACCCCGAAGAAGCGGTCCGCGCGGCCCAGGACCTGGGCGCGGCCAGGATGGCCCCCATGCACTGG
>NZ_JBEOXI010000985.1:0-1250 GCF_040296465.1 Streptomyces sp. NPDC002130 | reverse complement strand
GCAACGGCGGCAGCGCCGCCCAGGCCCAGCACCTCACCGCCGAACTGGTCGGCCGCTACCGCCGGGAACGCCCCGCCTACTCCGCGCTCGCCCTGCACGCCGAGACGTCCAGCATGACCGCCATCGGCAACGACTACGGCTTCGACCACGTCTACGCCCGTCAGGTCACCGCCCACGGCCGCCCCGGTGACGTCCTCATGCTGCTGTCCACCTCGGGGCGCAGCAGCAACCTCATCGCCGCCGCCGTGACCGCCCGGCAGGCCGGACTGAGCGTCTGGGCGCTCACCGGGCGCGGCCCGAACCCCCTGTCGGAAGCCGCCCACGAGGCCCTGTGCGTCGACGCGGACACCACCGCCAACGTCCAGGAGACCCACCTCGTCGCCGTCCACCTGCTCTGCGAGTGCTTCGACACGGCCGTGTCCACGCCCCTCGGGCGGCGCACGGTCCTGACCCACGGGAGTACGCCATGACCGGGACCGGGCCGCACCCCCTCGTCGTCGTCGGGGACGTTCTCCTCGATGAGGACATCGAAGGCGTCTCCACCCGGCTCGCCCCCGACGCCCCCGCACCCGTCGTCGACGTCACCGGCGACCGTCGCCACCCCGGCGGAGCCGGACTGGCCGCCGCCCTCGCCGCCCGTGGCGGCCGGGACGTGGTCCTGGTGACCGCGCTCGGCGACGACGAGGCCAGTGAGGCGGTACGACGCGGGCTGCGCGGCCGGGTCCGGATCCTGGAGATCCCGCTGGACGGCACCCTGCCGGTCAAGACCCGCGTGCTCGCGGGCGGCCGGCCGGTCGTGCGCATCGACCGGGGCGGCGGCACCCCGGGCGAGCCCGACGACGCGGTCCGGGAGGCGCTGGCCGACGCGCACGCCGTCCTGGTCGCCGACTACGGCCGGCACACCGCGGGCGCCGTGCGAGCGCTCCTGGAGGACGCCGCCCGCCGCACGCCCCTGGTGTGGGACCCGCACCCCACGGGCGACCCGCCCGTGCCCGGAGCACGCCTGGTCACCCCCAACGCGGCGGAGGCACGAGCCCTGTACCCAGGCTCCGGAGGGACTTCGCTCGGCGCGTACGCCGAGCGGGCGGCCCAGCTCGCCCAGCGCTGGCGTGCCGCCGGGGTGGCCGTCACCCTCGGCGAGCGCGGGGTGCTGCTGGCTCACCCCGCTCCTGCGCTTCGAGCGTCCCGGGCCGGGCCTTCGTCCCGGTTCAGCCCTCGGACGGGGCGAGCACCACGAAGTCCGCGTTCGC
>NZ_JBEOXI010000984.1:0-1251 GCF_040296465.1 Streptomyces sp. NPDC002130 | reverse complement strand
GCCCTTGTGACGCGAAACGACCTCGGGGTCCTCCCCCAGCTCACGTGCGTAATGACCCGTTATCCGCGCCCACCACGTAGCCACGCCGAGACAATCTCACTCAGATGGCCAACTGGCCACCGAGTGGCCATCTCGCGTGAGATTTGGCTAAGGTTCTCGAGACCCTACAATGCTCCGCTGCGCTCCGCTCTGTAGAAGCGAAAAGATCCTTTTTCCTTTCTGTCCTTCCGATCCTGATCGACGGCGGTCCCGGCGCAACCCCTGGCGGCTTCGCCGGCCTCCGGCTCCGAAAACTTTTTCAAAGACGCTTCGCTGAAAAACTTTGCGGCCCAAGCATTGCGCCGTGCCCTCATACCGCCGATCCGGAGCTCCATGTCAGAACGGAAAAAAATTGTCAGGGGCCACCGAGAGGGTCCGGACACCAACGAAAGGTCAAGTCAGTGAACGGTTACGACTTCGAACAAGGCAAAGACCACGACGCCGCGACCATCCATTACGCCGGACTGACTTGCGGGTGCGGTGACTACTCCTGCCCTCGCATGCACGACGACGCCGCGCAGTGCGTCAACGCCGAGTAACGACAACCACCCACCAACCTCGAGCAAAGGAAAAACGATGAGCAACGAGACGAACTGCGATTGCGGCCAAACCTCCTGCCCTGCAATGGCAGACGGCACGCAGATGTGCAGCTACCCGGACCCCGGCGACTACGCCTGCACCGCGCAAAGAGCTGGCGACGAGGACTGCATCTGCGGTTGAGCGACCCGCCACCCACCACCCACCACAAAGGAGCCCCACATGAGCACCGAAACCGACACCCTCGCACCCGCGCTTGTCGCCGTTGTCGAGGCGACCGCAGCGCTCGATGCAGCGATGTTCGACCGCCGCCGCGAAGGGTTCATCGACGTCACCGCCCTGGTCGACGCCTTCGCAGCCGCCCGCGCCGCAGCACGCGATGCCGGACACACCGAGGAGGACATCGACGCCGCCGCCACCCCCACCAACTAACCACCCACCCATCCGTCACACGCAAGGACGCGCAGCATGACCGACCACAACCGCCCGACCGAAGGAGAAAACGATGTACGGCTACGACCTGCACAACATCTGCGAGAAAGCAGATGCCTGGGCGAAGTTGTTCGAGACAGCCGAGTATCTCGACAGCGTCGTCGAGCACAACTGCTGTTCGGAAATCGACGTGTTCGTGGAGTTGCTCATCGCACTCGATTACCACGGCCACGCCTCCGCCCT
>NZ_JBEOXI010000983.1:0-1253 GCF_040296465.1 Streptomyces sp. NPDC002130 | reverse complement strand
CCACCCTTGCGGGGGTCCGGCGGGGCGGGCCGGCCGGACCACCGCAGATCCTCGGTGTCGCCCGAGGGGGCTCCAGGGTGCGCAGGGGAGCCGGCTACTGCGTCTCCCGTCGCGTCGGTGCGCTCGCCGGTGTCGCTCTCAGGTGAGGGTGATGGAGGTGGCGACGGAGGCGCTGATGGCCGTGCCGACGGAGACGCCGGTCCAGAAGCCCGGGGCCTCCAGGGCCTCCAGCTCCTGCATCTCCAGCTCGCCGAGCTCGGCGTGCTCGATGTTCTCGACGGTGCCCAGGTTCTCGTTCATGTCGGTTGCCTCTCTGAGGGGTTCTACGGGTTGGTGTGGCACGGAAGTGCCGGTGGTGCGGTGGTGCGGGACGGTGCTGCCGGGCTGATCAGGTCAGGGTGACCGAGACGCCGACCGAGACGCCGGCGGAGAAGGCGACGCTGAACGTGCCCCAGCCCGGGGCCTCCAGGGCCTCCAGCTCCTGCATCTCCAGCTCGACGGGCTCGGCGTGCTCGATGTTCTCGACGGTGCCCAGGTTGTCGTTCATGTCGGTTGCCTCTCTGAGGGGTGCTACGAGGGGTTCTGCGGAGGTGCTGACCGAGGGCCGATCAGGTCAGGGTCACCGAGACGCCGACCGAGACGCCGGTGGAGAACGCGACGCTGATGGTGCCCCAGCCCGGGGCCTCCAGGGCCTCCAGCTCCTGCATCTCCAGCTCGACGAACTCGGCGCTCTCGATGTTCTGGACGGTGCCCGGGTTCTCGCTCATGTCGGTTGCCTCTCTGCGGGGTTCGGTGGACGGGGTGGTGCGGATCCGGGGGTCCCCCGGCTGCCGCGCGGCCCACGGGGAGCCGGGCGGCAGCCGTCGGGGAGGTCCGGCCGTGCGCGGGGCACGGTGCGGTGGATCGGAGCGGCGGGAGCCGGCTCGATCAGGTGAGGCTCCAGGCGACGGAGACGATCGAGATGCCGACGCTGACACCGGCGCTGGTGGCCCAGCCCGGGGCCTCGATGGACTCCAGCTCCTGCATCTCCAGCTCGGTGCCGAGCTCCTGCAGCTCCTGCTCGACCGGGGTGTTGCGCGCCATGGTGTTCTCCTCGTGTTGTCGGTTCGGTATGCGGACTGTGCGGTGGTGCGGGTGGTGCTGGTGCTCCTCCGGGTCGGCGCTCAGGCCGCCGGGAGGGGTTCGGGGGAGCCGGCCACGGAGGCGGTCGGCTCGGTGGCCTCGGCGAGGAGCGCGGCGACGTCGTCGGCGCT
>NZ_JBEOXI010000982.1:0-1254 GCF_040296465.1 Streptomyces sp. NPDC002130 | reverse complement strand
GACCTGCCCGAGGCGAAGCTGGAGCTGCGTCCCTCTTTCCCGGTCAGTGTCTTCGCGGAGCACGGCGACGAGATCTGCGAGGCAGCAGCATGGTGCCGATCATCCACGGCGTCGGTGACTTGCGGAACGTCCGTGCCGCATCGGCGAGAGTAAGAGGCTTGCTCATGGTTTCAGTCCTTCCAGGAAGGTGAGAGCGTCGCCGATTGCCGTCGTGCCGGTGTGAAGGAGCTGTGCTGCTGACGCCTCGGCGGTTGACTCGTCGTGTGAAGTGATGGCGGAAGCCAGTTTTCGATACAGGTCGGTCTGGCCGACTTCGGCGACCATGACGGAGGCAAGTGCAGTCATGGCCGGCTCGTACGCGGCGCGCAGGCTGTTGAAGATCAAGCGGAAGGCGATGGAATCCGCGCTGTCGACGACGACGTCCCAGAACACCAGAGCGCGGTCTTGCAACTCCACTGGATCTTCGGTGGCCCCTAGTTGATCCACGGCCGTGTCGAGTTTCCGGGCAGATTCTGCGGAGATGCGACGGGCGGCCAGCACCGCGATCTGCGGTCCCATCAGTTCACGAGTTTCAAGTACGCTGCGCACGACGGTCAGGTCGGGGACGCCGTCGCGCACCAGCAGCTGGGGGAGAAGTTCGGGTCCGGCCTGGCGTCGGAAATCACGCACCGACGTGGACTCGCCCTGGCGGACTTCTACCAGTCCGGCCTGGGCGAGCTTCTGGATTGCTTCTCGGACGGCGGGCCGGGAGACGCCGAACGCCTCGGCGAGTTTCCGCTCACTGGGCAGGGCTTCACCTGCAGCCAGCTCTCCGGCCAGTACTTTCACGGAAATCTGGTCGAAGACTGCGCCGGAGGCCGAGGTACGTGCAACGGGTTGGAACATGTACTGACCGTAAACGCCCACTGGTGAGAGGTCAAGTGGTATTACCAGTGAACCTCACTTCAGGCTGCGGGTGATGTCCGTCAGCTTGTTCAGGAAGTCCGTGTAGGTGAGTGCGAATCCGACCTTGTCGTCGTAGTCGAGCGGTGCGACATTGCCGAGGGCCACGGCTGGAACACGATCCCACGCCGGGTTGCCCGGCCAGGAGTCGAGATTCTGGGCAACGACGACATCGGCGTCGGCGAGCACATCCGCATTCTCCCAACCGAATTCGGCGCTGTAGCCACCGATCGCGGCCGATTGGGCGGCGGTGATCGCGTCGTTGGACAGGATCGTGTACCCGAGTGACGACGCTACGTCGACGGTCAGGTT
>NZ_JBEOXI010000981.1:0-1254 GCF_040296465.1 Streptomyces sp. NPDC002130 | reverse complement strand
GTGAGGCGCAGAACGCTGCCGCGCTGAACCATCCGGCGATCGTGGCCGTCTACGACACCGGTGAAGCCGAGACCGACGCCGGGCCGCTGCCGTACATCGTCATGGAGTACGTCGACGGCGACACGTTGCGTGACATCGTGCGCAGCACCGGGCCGATGGCTCCGCGTAAGGCGATGGAAGTGATCGCGGACGTCTGTGCCGCTTTGGACTTCAGCCACCGCAACGGCATCGTGCACCGCGACGTCAAACCCGCCAACATCATGATCAACCGTGCCGGCGCCGTGAAGGTGATGGACTTCGGTATCGCCCGTGCCATTTCCGACGCGTCGAGCCCGATGACGCAGACGGCCGCCGTGATCGGCACCGCTCAGTACCTCTCGCCGGAGCAGGCGCGAGGTGAGCAGGTGGACGCGCGTTCGGACGTCTACTCGCTCGGTTGTGTGCTGTTCGAGATTCTGACGGGCGAGCCGCCGTTCAAGGGTGATTCACCGGTCGCCGTGGCGTACCAGCATGTTCGTGAAGATCCGCAGACGCCGTCGGAGATCAATCCGGACATTCCGCGCGAGCTGGATTCGATCATTCTCAAGGCGATGAGCAAGAACCCGGCCAACCGCTACCAGAGCGCCGGCGACATGCGCAGCGACTTGGTACGCGTCCTGGGCGGTCAGCGTCCGAGTGCGCCGATGGTGATGAACGACGAGGACCGCACCACCATCCTCGGCGCCGTCGGCTCCGACACCGGGAACTACCGCACTGCGCCTGATCCGGTCGAGCCGGTTCCTGCGCGGACTACTCGCGCCGCCGAGCCGCCTGCCAAGAAGAAGGGCGGACGCTACGCCCTGATGGGCATCGCGGCGCTTCTGGTGATCGGTCTGGTGACGTTCTTCCTCATTCGGGTGAACTCGCCGAAGGTCGAGATGGTGACCGTTCCGGGCGACCTGACCAACCAGCCCGCCGACGTCGCCGAGGCGACGCTGACCAACGCCGGATTCCAGGTGGAGCGTCAGCAGAAGACGGACAAGGTGATCGCTGCCGGAAACGTCATCACGACGCGTCCGGTTGCCGGGGTGCGCATCGAGAAGGGCAGCACCGTCACCATCGACGTGTCCACCGGACCCGAGCAGGTCGCGATCCCGCGCCTGACCGGGCTGAGCCAGGACGACGCCGAGAAGAAGCTCAACTCCGTCGGTCTCCGCCGACTGCTCGGGCCGTGCGGACTCCGGGAGTTGCCCCGTCTCGGTCTCGCCGGCCACC
>NZ_JBEOXI010000980.1:0-1256 GCF_040296465.1 Streptomyces sp. NPDC002130 | reverse complement strand
GGCAGCCGCAGCGGCGGGCCGCTGAACAGGAACGTGCCCGGGAGCAGGTCGGACGGTACGCCGTGCCGGGCCCACGACGAGAGGGCGTCCGTGCGATCCGATTCGGCGATCCATCGCAGGTGATCACGGAAGTCCGCAGGCTTGTCGAGCGCGCCGTCGAGTCCAACCGGGTCCGTGCCGTGTGTGCGAGCAAACTCGTAGAGCGCAAACAACTCCGCGTACATCAAGGTCTGCGACCAACCGTCGGTCAGCAGGTGGTGCTGAGTGAAGACGAGGTGCGCTCCCCCACCTGGCAACCAGACCAACACCATTCGAATGAGTGGCGGCGCACTCAAGTCGAACAGCCTGCCGAATTCGGCCTCGTCGACTGCGCGGACCTCGATATCCAAGTCCTCGGGTGCGACAGCGCTCAGATCGATCTCACGGAAAGGCATTTCGGCTGCCCTGGGCACGAACTGCACCGGAGCGTCGAAACCGGCGTGTGTGAAGCCGGCCCGCAAGTTCGGATAGCGCCGCAAGAGCGCATCCCCCGCTGCGCGGAGTGAGCGAACGTCGACGGCGGCATCGGCGGAGAACTCGAATCGCGGCTGCATGTGATAAACATCCGTACCGCCGGCACCGTCCAGAACCGACTGGAAGTACATGCCTTCCTGCAAGGGACCGAGCGGTAGCACATCCTGCCAGCCCGGGCTCAGCGACTCGAGCCGTGCCCGTCGATCCGTATCGACGGCTACGAGAGGGCTCGGCACACGATCCGGCGCGGTGTCGGGCAATGCCTTGCGGTCTACCTTCCCGTTGAGGGTGAGCGGTAGTGCCTCGAGAACCGTGATGGTCTGCGGCACCATGTGTTCGGGTAGGAGCCGCGCAATCTCCTTGCGCACCAGTACCGAATCGAGCGTGGTTGCACCTTCGGGAACCACATACCCGTGCAAACTTCCGGTACCCGCCGCATCGACGCGAACGGTGGCTGCCGCGCGAAACACACCTGCCACCGATCCGAGCGCGCCTTCGACTTCGCCGAGCTCGATGCGGAAACCGCGGACCTTCACCTGATCGTCCGCACGGCGCAGGAAGTGCAAAACCCCTCGCCTGCGTCGGACCAGATCTCCGGTGCGGTAGAGGCGTGCCCCCGGCAGAGAAGGATCGGCGACGAACCGAGCGACGGTCTCACGTTCCTCACCCACCGCGACAGCGAGCGTGGAGAGGCCGACCGGGCCGCCGCCGAACAGCTTGAGCAGGGCTTCCAGCACACCCCG
>NZ_JBEOXI010000979.1:0-1257 GCF_040296465.1 Streptomyces sp. NPDC002130 | reverse complement strand
GAGTGAAGTTCGATCGCTCCAAGAGCAACGACATCATCGGTTCCGCAAACAGTCTCGCAAGTGTTCTCGGTCGGTTCGATTCGTCGCTGACGGGTCAGTCGATCGCCGAATCCTCGACGGCCGTCAAGGGCGACTATCTGGTGACCCGGCTGCGCAGTGACGACTACGACCAGGTTTCGGCACAACTGGGAGCCATCTCGGGAGTATCTGTCTCGGACGAATCGGATCTCGTCTCGACGGACCCGGAGTTCGCGCCTGACCTACTCGGGCAGATCAAGAAGACGATCATCGACGAGGTTGACGGTAAAGCCGGCTGGAGTGTCGTCACGGTCAACCAGAACGGCGTCGACACCGACGTGCTGACCGAGACTGCGCCGCAACCTGTTCCGTCGTTCAGTATCAGTCTGGACCGTAACATCCAGATCGCTGCGCAGCGCGCGGTGAACGTGAACAAGGACCAGGCGATGATGGTGGTCATCGAACCGTCGAGTGGGGCCATTCTGGCCGTTGCACAGAACAAGGCGGCGGACCGTGACGGACCGGTCGCGACGATGGGTCAGTACCCACCGGGTTCGACGTTCAAGATCATCACGGCGGGTGCGGCGATTTCGACCGGTCAGGCAACCCCCGACACGATGGTGCCGTGCCCGGGCCGGATCGAGATCGGTGAGCGCAGCGTCCCCAACTACAACGAGTTCTCGCTCGGCACAGTGCCGATGGCAACGGCCTTCGCGCGTTCGTGCAATACGTCCTTCGCCAAGCTGGCCAGCGAGATGCAACCGGACACGTTGACCACTGCCGCAGCGCAGTTCGGTATCGGCCAGGACTACAACGTGGTGGGATTGCCGATCGATTCGGGTTCGGTGCCGCCGGCGCTGCTTCTACCCGGCACCACAGTCACCTTTGTCCGTGCATGATTTTGGTGCAAGCATGATTTTGGTGTCTTCACCGCGTTGTTGCGGGAGAATGGATTCATGGCCTGGCTCGAGGTAGTGCGTACCGGCCCGCTCGCCACAGTTCAGGACCGCGGGCGGACGGGCTACGGCGCCCTCGGGGTCGGCAGATCCGGCGCCGTCGACATGGTCTCACACGACAGCGCTAACAGACTCGTAGGCAACACTTTTCGAGCAGCAACCATCGAAGTCACCACTGGGGGTTTCGCCCCAGTCCAAGCCCACGATGATGGTCCGCGTCGGCCGTGGCGGCGCGCAGGACGGCGCATACTCCACCGACGGCGGCAGCAACTGGACCGGCTTC
>NZ_JBEOXI010000978.1:0-1258 GCF_040296465.1 Streptomyces sp. NPDC002130 | reverse complement strand
GGCGATTGCAGTCTTTGCGGTCTCGAACGTGGTGTACGCGAGTACATCGAGTTTCGAGGTGATGTTCGCTTTCCGGATCATTCCCGCCGTCGTTCATCCGGTCTTCTTCGCGGTCGCGTTGGCGAGTGCGGTTCGTCTGGTGCCACCGGAGGAGGCCACTTCTGCTGTGACGAAGGTATTCGCCGGTGTCACGGTCGGTTTTGCCTTCGGTGTGCCGTTGACGTCGTATCTGGCCGAGAACTTGTCGGTTTCGACGGCATTCGTTTTCGGTGCCGTGGTCAATGCGCTCGCGTTTGTCGGAATTCTGGTACTTCTGCCCTCGGCCCCGGTCGCACAACGTGTGTCGTACGGTGCGCAGGTCGGGATACTTCGCCGACCCGGCGTGTGGTTGACCATTCTTTCCGTCACGTTCGTTTTTGCGGCGATGTTCTCGGTGTACGGATACTTCGCCGAATATCTCGGCGAGGTGACGGGTATGAGCGGATCGTGGATCAGTGCGATGCTCTTGGCATTCGGTGTCGTGATGATCTTCGGAAACTTCGTCTTCGGGGCCCTGCTCGGCAAGAGTGTGGTGCGAACAGTCGTGGCGTTTCCGTTGCTGTACATACTCGTGTACGTGGTGATCTATCTGGTGGGTCCGTACTTCGCTGCGATGACTGTTGCCGTGTTGGTGTGGGGCGTGGTGCATTCCGGTGGACTGGTCATTTCCCAGAGTTGGATGGGGCGAGATTCGGTCGATGCACCCGAATTCGGTAACAGCCTGTTCATTTCGTTCTCCAATCTGGGGATCACGCTCGGAACAGCGACAGGTGGTTTGTTTCTCACACACCTCGGAACACGTCAATTGGTTTGGGCCGGCGTCTTGTTCGCCGCTCTGGCCCTGGCAATGATCGGCGCTCGATTGTCGCTCGGGCGGGTTCACAAAGAAAACGGTGCCAAAGTTCCGGTGTAGTTCTTGGGTAGGGGCCGCGCGAACTCACCGCGCGTACTGGTCGACAATCCTAGCGTGATCAAGGATTGAACCATGGTGACGGCAGCGGCAACACCGTCGACTACCGGCACCCCCAGTTCGTCGGACAGATCCTGGCACAGGTCCGCCATCCCGGCGCACCCCAGAACGAGGACATCCGAGCCGTCTCTTTCCAAGGCGTCGAAACAGGCTTCCAGGATCACCTTTCGTGCATCGGGATCGCGATCGAGTGCGAGAACCGGAATCTCGCAGGTCGACCTGGCGATGGTCCTGGCACTGATGGGCTGT
>NZ_JBEOXI010000977.1:0-1259 GCF_040296465.1 Streptomyces sp. NPDC002130 | reverse complement strand
AAGCAGGTGGATCCGGCGATTGTCGCCAAGGTTGAGGCGGAGGACCTGCCGTTCGGTGAGGCCGTCAAACTCGGTGCCATGATCGAACCGCCGCGCGGAATCCCCGACATGCCGCCGCTTCTGGAGGCCATCGAGAAGCTCGGCATCGACGTGTTCGCGATCGTCGAGCAGGACATGTATCCCTGCCATCCCGACACACCGCTGCCCATCGCACAGCGCACTCAGAAGTACCTGTCCACCTGTGGCGTCCCCGCCGTCCGTTTCAGCTGAGCAACACAATCGAGGAGTACCACCGCATGTCTGACAACCAGGATCTTCGGATCGCAGTGCTCGGCGTCGGCATCATGGGGGCCGATCACGTCGACCGCATCACCAACAAGATCGGAGGTGCCCGAGTCACCGTCGTCAACGACTACTCGCTGGCACGCGCCGAGGAAATCGCAGCCCTGACGCCGGGGTCACGCGTCGTCGTCGATCCGTTCGATGCCATCGCAGCCGAGGACGTCGACGCCGTTGTTCTCGCAACCCCGGGCCCGACCCATGAGAAGCAGGTTCTTGCCTGTCTCGAAGCAGGCAAGCCGGTGCTCTGCGAGAAGCCGCTGACCACCGACGCGGACAGTTCGCTGGCGATCGTCAAAGCCGAAGCAGCGCTGGGAAAGAAACTGATCCAGGTCGGTTTCATGCGCCGATTCGATCACGAATACACCCAGCTCAAGGATTTGATCGACAGCGGCGATCTCGGTCGCCCTCTCGTTGTGCACTGCGCGCACCGCAATCCTGCAGTTCCGAACGGCTTCGACAGCGCGATGATCGTCAAGGACTCACTCGTCCACGAGGTCGACGTGACGCGATTCCTGCTCGACGAAGAGATCACCTCGGTGCAGATAATTCGGCCGTCTGCGAATTCGCTTGCTCCCGAGGGCATTCAAGACCCACAGATCGCGATATTCGAGACCGAGTCCGGTAGACACGTCGACGCCGAGGTGTTTGTCACCACCGGAGTTGCCTACGAGGTGCGCACCGAAGTTGTCGGCGAACTCGGAAGCGCGATGATCGGACTCGACGTGGGACTGATCCGAAAGACCAAGCCCGGCAACTGGGGTGGGCAGATCACCCCAGGATTCCGCGAACGCTTCGGGCAGGCCTACGACACCGAGTTCGCCCGGTGGATCAAGGCAGTGAAGACGGGCGCCGGCACCGGCAACTACATCGACGGACCTGGCGCCTGGGACGGGTACGCCGCAGCCGCTGTCTGCGCC
>NZ_JBEOXI010000976.1:0-1259 GCF_040296465.1 Streptomyces sp. NPDC002130 | reverse complement strand
CCCATCATGGGGCCTCCTCCTGCTTGCTCCTATTTGGCGGAACCGCCGACGGCACCCGGCACCGCGGCGCCCGGCTGACCGGGGCAATGCGCGTGGCAGACCATCACCCATGAGCTTGGCTGTGCCGCGCAGTGCACGGAACGTGTTGATCGCACGCACCTGATCGAGGTGATTGACAAAGAACCCGGCCGGCGAAAGAGCTGTAGCCGACGCGACGTCACCGCGCGCTGCCAGCGAGAGTGCAATCCATCCGCCGAGTGAGTTTCCGGCGACGTGGGCGCGCTCCCCCGCCGGAGTCACCTCCTTGACGAACTCGCTCACATCGTCGATCAGCTGTCCCATGACATCCGGGCCGAGTTCGGGCAGCAGCGACTCTCCGTGACCCGGCAGGTCGACGGTGACGACGCGTCGGTACGGCGTCAGTTGGTCCACAATTGAATCCCACGCCTGCCGTCGATGGACGATGCCATGGACGAGCACAAGCGTGGGACCGCTACCGGAGATGTCGTGCGACAAAGTCATGCCGCCAACATTAACCGTAACTTTGCGTAACGCCTATAGTTCTGGCGAAAAAATCAGCGCAGCGTGACCTGGCGTCCGCGCAGGCCGTCGCGCGAGCGCAACTCGGCCGAGTTCAGCGGAGCGTCGACGGCCAGCGCCTCGGCAAGACGCTCACCGAGCTCGACGGTTGCCGCTACCCACTCGTTTGCATGCTTTTCGCGGTCGAGGTCGAAGACCGGGACCAACAGGCCGTGGGTACGGAACGAGCCTGCGTAGCGCGAGCCCTCACCCAGGTGCAGCCCACCGGTCGCGTGCACGCGCGCCAGCGCGAGCATCAGATCGTCTTCGCTCTCGGGGCGAACCCAACGCAGGTGCGCCTTCTCGCCGGCGTCGACCCACCACGCGGCAACGAGGCCGTCGCCTTCGAGGCGTGCAGACGGCATGATCGCCGAGTTGGCGTGCTGCACGGTGGCGGCAACCTCGGGATCGGTTTCGACGCCCTCGGGGATCCACCAGTTGAAGTCCTGGTGCACCGTGATGTCGAGCAGAGCCGAGGGATCGACAACCGCGGTGACTGCGGGTGTCTCGGAATCGGGGTTCGCGGCAGAAAGCGCGTCGCCGGGGGCTGCGTCCTTGATCCAGTTCACCGAAGCCGCGAGGTCTGCGCCGAGGTCGGCAGAGTGCGCCTGAACCTGCACACCGACAAATCCGGTGGCCGTCTCGCCCTCGTCGCGAACGAGTGCGGCAACAGCGCCGGG
>NZ_JBEOXI010000975.1:0-1262 GCF_040296465.1 Streptomyces sp. NPDC002130 | reverse complement strand
GGAGTTCACCGTGAAGACCAGGCCGGTGACCTCCTGGGGCAGGCGGCCGAGGTCCTCGTCAAGAGCGCAATTCCGGTTCCGAGGAAGGCAACCCCGGTGGCGGTGAGAGCGCGAAGGCCGATACGCGGAATCAGTAGGGGCGCAACCACGGACAGGGCCATCACCGGCACGGCGATAGGCATGAGGGCGAGTGCCGATTGCAGGGGGGAGTAGTCGAGCACCAGTTGGAGATACTGCACGATCAGGAAGAACAGGCCGAAGGTCGCCAGAAATTGCAGGGTCAGTGACGCCGCGCCGCTGCCGAATGCGCGATTGGCAAACAGTCTGACGTCCAGAAGTGGATGGCGAGTGCGTAATTCGACCCAGCTGAAGACTGCCGTCATGGCAATTCCGCCGATCAGCAACGCGAGAACCACCGGATCGAGCCAACCGCGGGCGGGTGCCTCGATCATGCCCAGGACGAACAGTCCGATCGAGCCGGCGATCAGTGCGGTGCCAGGCAGATCGAGGGGAGCTGCCTCCGCGTCTTTTGATGTCACGATCGTGAACGACACCACGAGGATCAGGACGGAGACGACGGCCAGGCCGACGAAAATCGAATGCCAGGACCACTTTTCGAGGAGCAGTCCGGAGACGACGAGTCCGGCGATTGCACCGGACCCTGCGACGCCGGACCAGACTCCGACGGCGCGGGCACGCTGCGCCGGCGGGAAACCTGCAGTGAGCAGAGACAACGTCGCCGGCATGACAAACGCGGCGCCGACGCCGGAGATCACGCGGGAGACGATGATCCACGACGGCTCGTCCGCGAAGACCGGAATCGACGAGCCGGCAGCAAAAACTAGTAGTCCGAACATGAGCAGTTCGCGTCGACCGTAGCGATCGCCGAGTGCGCCCGCCGGCAACAAGAGGCAAGCCAGTGTGAGCGTGTACCCGTCCACGATCCACGTGAGCTGGCTCTGTGTTGCTCCGGTATCGCGGGCCAGGTCGGGAAGGGCCGTGTTGAGTGCGGCCATTGCTGCGACGACCAGCGCGACAGCGCAGCATGCGACCGTCAGCATCCAGATCTGTCGGATGGTCCACGTGGACTGTTCGAGCGTCGTATCGCTACTCACGAAACCTCCCGATAGAAACAAGACCATCAGTATCGTTACAAGAACAGCAGTTCCACAACCCCCAAGTGGGTATAACTGAAGTTGTGACGGTGGGAATCGACAAGCAGGGAATCGATCAGCAGGGAAACGACGAGGACCCGCGCAAAC
>NZ_JBEOXI010000974.1:0-1262 GCF_040296465.1 Streptomyces sp. NPDC002130 | reverse complement strand
AGGGGCTCGTCGAGCTCCAGGTCCTCGATCAGACCGCCCGGCTCGGCCACCAGCACCGACGTGAAGGGAGCTCCCGGCCACAGCGGCTCACCTCGCCGGAGAAGTTGACGAAGTCGGCCTCGGCGCCGTCCTTCACCTTGCGCGACTGGTCACCCGAGGCGCCGTACGAAGGATTGAAGTTGACGTTCTTGCCCTCGTCGGTGGCCTGGAAGGCTGCGGTGAGCTTGTCGAAGCCGGGCTTCGGCACGGCGTAGGCGAACAGGTTGATCGTGCCGGCGCTACCGTCGCTGGCGGCGCTGTCACCACCCACGGTGTCGCTCGAGCCACCACTGCACGCTGTGAGTACCACGGCCCCCATGGTCGCGATAGCAGTGAGAAGTGTGCGGGAACGGCGTTTCATTGCAGATACCTTCCTGAAAGGACTGACAAACGAGGGTTGAGCAAACGACAAGTCCGAGACCTCTGGGGCTGATTCCATCGGGACGTTCAGACATGGAGAGCCGACGGGCAAAGAGCCCTGAATCGGGGGGCGCGAGTTACACGCGGAGAAGTTCGAGTGGGGTGCGCAGCACCACCGAAGAGGTCGAACTCAGGAAATCAACAACAGGCGACGTCAGCGACGTCGAGCATGCCGACAGCAATCAACGCCAACTGGTGGCGGATTACGGGAGCTGTTGCTTCGGACACGCGGTGGACTTTAGCAGAGCACCGGCGACCGCTCTAATCGGGAGAACTAACGGGTGAGAAGCCACGCGACGATCACGAGGAGAATCAGGGCGATCAGGGCGAGAGTGACCCGTGAGCGGGGCATCAGCTTTCCTCTACTTCTCGAGAATTCCTACGCAACCAGCCGAAGAGCGGCAGAGCGAGCACGGCGGCCAACGCGCGATCCAGACCGATGGCCACCAGGCGGCACAGCGGAACGACGACGATCAGGACCAACGCGACCTGCGGGATGAACGGGAGCCCCGCCATCCACAGCTCGAAGCTGTCCCACCAATCCGCTATCCGTTCCACGCCAACACCCTATCCTTCGGGCGACGAGGCCCCGACAGCGTGTGGATTGGACGTGTGTCGATTCTGGCCGGATGATGGCCGAATGAGTGCTGACGACGAAGTGGTGCAGACGATTCCTCCCGCCTCCACGGGTCACCATCGAAGCAACTTTCCCCCGATCGACGACTATCTCCCACCAGAGTTCCCAGGCGCCCGCGGCGTGCCCTCCGAACTCGGCCAGCCACACCTCGCCGTGGGTCATGACC
>NZ_JBEOXI010000973.1:0-1263 GCF_040296465.1 Streptomyces sp. NPDC002130 | reverse complement strand
ATCCGCCAGGTCATACGCCACTTGCTGCAGGGCAATGCGGTCCAGGACGGCCAGGCAAAGCTCGTTCTTGGTCGCGAAGTTGGAGTACACCGCGCCCTTCGAGTAGCCGGCGGCCTCCGCGACCCGCTCGATGGAGGTCTTCGTGAAGCCATCGTGCAGGAAGAGGTCGTGCGCGGTGTCGAGGACGTGTTCGCGGGTGCGGGCCTGGCTCTCGGCCCGGGTCAGTCTTGCCACGCCTGCAGAATACCGCTAGCTTCCGGATTCCATTGATATCTGAATTCCAGGGGGATCTGTGGCTCCACGGCGTGCACTGGTGGTCGGGTGCGGCGGCACGCTCGGCTTCGCCTGGACGGTCGCCGCGCTCACCGCAGTGGAAGCGGAGCTGGACTGGGACGTGCGGACCGCCGAGGTGTCGGTGGGGACGTCCGCCGGGGCAGAAGTCGTGTCCGCTCTCGGCTCCGGGCGGTCCGTGTCCGACCTGCTCGCGGCGGTACGGGGAGAGACTGGCGCGGACCCGGTGCTACTCGGACACGTCCACGCCCACCCGGGTGCACTGCCTCCCGTCCCGTGGCCCGGGCTGCCGGGGTCGGGGCTGGTGACCGCTGCCGTACGCGGCCGGGTCTCGCCGGGGTCGGGGCTGGTAGGGCTGCTGCCGCGCGGCCGGGGTGATGCGCGTTGGCTGCACCGATTCGGTGCCGCGCTGGCGGAGGGCCGCCCGTGGCCGGATTCCAGGCACACCTGGCTGGTTGCGGCCGACGCGCGCTCGGGTCGGCGGGTCGCGTTCGGCGCGCCGGGAGCTCCGGCCACGGACCTGGGCAGCGCGATCGCCGCGTCCTGGGCGATCCCGGGCTGGTTCCCGCCGGTGCGGATCGACGGGCGGACCTACCTCGACGGCGGCGCCGTGTCCCCGACCTCGGCGGACCTCCTCGTACCCTAGGGCTGGACGAGGTGGTGATCGTCGCTCCCATGTCGACCTCCGGGGGCGCACCCGCCACCGGCCTGAGCCGTCTCGAACGGCTCCTGCGCCGCTGGATGACCCGGACCGTCGACGCCGAAGAACGCCTCTTGCGTGCGGCCGGATGCCGCGTCGTCCGGATCGAGCCCGGGGTGGAGGAACTGGCCGTGATGGGGGCCAACTTCATGGACCCACGGCGGCGTGCGGCCACGCTAGACGTCTCCCTGCGCACCGCACCCGACCGCCTCCGGGTGCAGGTAGCCGTCGTTGACGAAGCAGGAGGAGTTGCCTATCTCCTGGTCGTAGTT
>NZ_JBEOXI010000972.1:0-1264 GCF_040296465.1 Streptomyces sp. NPDC002130 | reverse complement strand
GCGGCGAATGGTACTCCGCGCACGGTGAAGGCAGTCCCGCCGTCGCCCTGGACCGGGCCGAGGAATCCATGGCCAGAACCGCTGCGATCTGGATCAGAGACGTCGGAATCCGGCCGATCCTCGGTCGGGTCGTCCTTCGGGCAGATGCCGCCGACGATCCGTATTCGAGCAGTTGTGAAAACCTCGAGCAGTTGGAAGAACTGTGGTCCGATCAAGTCGGGACCAGCGTCGATCAGGCGACTGTCGTGTGCAAATCCGGTGGCGGAAATGCCTATTACTCGAAGTTCGAACTCGATCACAGCTACGCGCACGTCGGTGCCGAGCCCGATGGCACCTTCAGTCGCGTCCTCCGCCACGAGTTGGGCCACAACTTCTATGCCGACGACTATCACGGCGGTGGCGCCGAGGGATCGACCATCATGAACGGCAACGACCTCTCGCGCTTCGACGGCACCGAATTTGCTGCCATCGTCGATGCTGCGGATGTTGCCTCGGCTCGACTCGACGATGTCGGTCGGTACACGGCAAGTCCGATCCCGCCGTACGCCGCACTCGACACCGCGCGGGTCCGCTCAGGTGGCGCGGTCACCGTCGACGCCGTCGCGAATGATCATGACAGCAACGGAGATTCGATCAAGGTGACCGGCGTCGAGGCGACATCACTTCTCGGTGGCACCGTGAAGCTCGAAAACGGCGAAGTGGTGTTCGAAGCCGGAACGAAGGCAGGCACCGACAGGATTCTCTACACACTCACCGACGCAGCCGGCGGGACGAGCACCGGCTGGATCATCGTCGACGTGAGTGCGTGAGAACTGAATCAGGCGACTTCGACGCTCGACTCCTCGCCGAGAACTCGGAACTCGGTGCCGTCGGCAGCCATTTCCGAATAGCGACCGTAGAAAATACCTGTGGCTTCGTCGCGGATGATCGCTTGATGGATGGGAACCGCGACGCGCGGCGCTACCGCACGGAGGTAGTCGATGGCCTCCGAGATCTTGAGCCACGGTGCGGCGGCGGGGAGGGCAAGAACGTCGACCGTCTGTTCGGGGACGAAGAGGGAATCGCCGGGGTGCATGAACTGCGCCGGGTTGCTCGCGTCGCCGAGGAGGAACGCGGTGTTGTCGATCATCGGTAGGTCCGGATGGATGATCGCGTGCTCTCCGCCCGCTCCGGTCACCTCGACGTCACCGATGCTGAACCGGTCGCCCGGGCGGACTCCGGTCCAGCGTCCACCGAGCTTTTCCGCCGTCTGCGGATCGCTGTA
>NZ_JBEOXI010000971.1:0-1264 GCF_040296465.1 Streptomyces sp. NPDC002130 | reverse complement strand
ATTCGACTGCTCGACCGGTTTTCCGACTTCCAGTGGAGGTAAATCGCCCTGGCGTTGCGTCTAAAGTACGAACTATCTGCCTTTTCTTGACTTTTTCGACAAAGCGGGAAAACTGGTACCTGTTCTAGGGTTTCGGGATGCGAGAACTCTTCTCGCCGGCACTGGACGCAGGATGCGATTCTTCTGCATTGCTGCGAAGGCTTACCCCTATATCGATGTCTACCGCCGGCCATGTGTGGACTTTGCAGAGCTGAAATCTGCTCTCAGGCTGTCCTGCAACGGTATTCGAATTTGTCTTGCCTTCGGGATGTGTCTCCCCGGCATGGCGCTGTATCCGAGTTTTCGTTCTGACAACGTGCAGGGAGGAGGAGATTTTCTTTGCGATGATGTCGCGATTCGAAATCGATTGCGACATTTCATCTTGTTGAACGTCAATCGTTTCTCAACGAAAGAAAAGGTTCAAAATGACTGTATCTCTCGCTCGGCGTGCCGGAACTACTGCTGCGATCTCTGCGGCAGCATTTGGATTGGTGTTTGCGGCAACGGTGCCGGCGTCCGCCCATAACGTGACGACGAATTACAACAATGCTTGCATGGGTGACCCCAATTCATCCATTGCGGGCAATGTTCATCAGCCGCTTCAGGCTCATTCCATGTCGGTTGCGCACTCGTCGTCGACGCCGGGCACCTACACGATTCAGCCAGGGGCGCAGACTGTTCCGACCAGTGGCGGTGGTGCCACGGTTGTCAACTTGAATCGATTGAACCTCGTATTCAAGATCGATCCGGTGACCTTCACGTCGGCGTCCATCGTCTCCGGGACGGGTAGTGGATTCAGTGGCACTCCGGTGGTCACTCGAGTGAACGCAAGTGGTGCCGCGGACGCTGCAGGATCCTACCTTTCCCTCAACGGGGGAGTCGGAACAACGATTGCGGGTGCGAGTCCGGGCGGCTCGAATACCTCTGATGCGGGTTTGACCGCGCTTGCCGGCGCCGCCTTCACGCTGCCTTCGGTCCAAGTTGTCACGACTTCCTCCAACCCGGCGGTTTACATCAACACCGACGGTGATGCCGGGAAGTACGCAAACCCGAAGAACTACATGACGTTCCTGTCGAAGGCGACACTGTTCGGAACTCAGTACGCCCCGACGATGTGCTTGGCAACGGATGTCACTCCGCGGACCGACTCGAATATCGGTTCCGTTCTGACGCCGAACGGCGGAGCGGCCAACAAGCACCCCTCATTGGCGGCGCTCGAACAGAT
>NZ_JBEOXI010000970.1:0-1265 GCF_040296465.1 Streptomyces sp. NPDC002130 | reverse complement strand
AATTCGAGGTTCTTGACCGCCCCGCCGCTCGCGGTCTTCCAGCCCTTGCGCTTCCAGCTGGGCAACCATTCGGAAGCGCACTTGATGGCGTACTGCGAGTCGGATTCGATGAGCAGAGGATCCGCGCCGGGATGGGCTACGACGGCCTCGAACAGAGCACGCAACTCGGCAATCTGGTTGGTGCCGGACGCTTCTCCGCCGGACATGCTCGGACCCTCGTGATTGACCCACGCCCAGCCGATAGCCCCGCCGGGGTTTCGCAGACAGGATCCGTCGGTGCTCACGATGATCATGGCTCGGACAATACGTTGCGCCACCGACACACGCCTTAACGGAGGATGGACGGTGGCGATACGCTGACCTCGATGACGCCGCTATCTCCGGTCGACGAAGTCACGGTGACTTCTCAGCGACCACTCGATGCCGCGCTGACGCTCAGCCCGCATCAGCGCGGACCCGGCGACCCCGCACATCGGCGGTCCGCCGACGGAGCGATCTGGCGAGTTTCCCGCCAACTTTCGGGTCCTGTGACCTACCGCATCACTCAGTCGGATCGCCACTCGGTGCGGGTGCAGGCGTGGGGTCCCGGCGCCACGGAATTACTGATCGGCGCCGAAGCGTTGCTCGGTCTCGACGACGAAGCCAAAGATTTCGCCCCCGAACATCCCAAGCTCGCCGAAGCTCATCGACGCTTCCCGCATCTGCGCATCGGCCGCACCGGCCGCGTCATGGAAGCTCTCGTTCCCGCGATCCTCGAGCAACGCGTCCACGGCATCGACGCGTTTGCCGCGTGGCGCCGCCTGCTGACCAAGTTCGGTGAGCGCCCGCCCGGCCCGGCACCCGACGGAATGCGAGTTCCACTCACCGCGGACCAATGGCGTCGAATGCCGTCATGGGAGTTCCATCGCGCGAACGTCGATCCCGCGAGGTCCAAGACGATCGTTCAGTGTGCTCGCGTCGCCGACCGCCTCGAGCAGGCATCCACGTTCCCCCGGGCCGAAGCGACCAAACGATTGCGAGCGGTGCCCGGCGTCGGAATCTGGACTGCCGCCGAAGTGGCTCAGCGCGCCTTCGGCGATTCCGATGCACTCTCGGTCGGCGACTACCACCTCGCTGCCGTCGTCGGGTGGTCACTGCTGGGTGAACCGATAGACGACGCCGAGATGGTGGAGTACCTCGCGCCCCTTCAACCGCATCGATACCGCGCCGTGAGGCTTCTGCAGGTCAGCGGCCAAGCCGTCAAACCCAAGTTCGGTCCGCGAACT
>NZ_JBEOXI010000969.1:0-1266 GCF_040296465.1 Streptomyces sp. NPDC002130 | reverse complement strand
AGACGGTCGGGCTGACCGCGGCAGAGGTCCTGAACACCTACAGTCACGGCGACCTTGCTCGCATTCTGAGCACGTACGGGGAAGAGCGGTTCGCCGGAAAGATTGCGTCCGAGATCCTTCGGCAGCGTGAGCGTGAACCCTTCACCACCAGTGCAGCTCTGGTCGAATTGCTGTACCGAACAATCCCGGCAGCCACACGGCGTACGGGTGGACACCCGGCCAAGCGCACCTTCCAAGCGCTGCGGATCGAAGTCAATGCCGAGTTGGATTCGCTTCGTGCCGCCGTTCCTGCCGGACTCGACGCACTGGCAGTCGGTGGGCGAGTGGTGTTCATGTCCTACCAGTCGCTCGAGGATCGAGTTGTGAAGGCGGAGTTGGTTCCCCGCTCGAAGTCCACCAGCCCCGAAGGTCTACCGGTCGAGTTGCCGGGTATGGGGCCGGAGTTCCGCATTCTCACCCGTGGCGCAGAACGTGCGTCAGAGCAGGAAATCGAAGAGAACCCACGATCAGCTCCGGTGCGTTTGCGTGCCGCAGAACGCATTTCCAGGAGGCGGGCATGAGTCGTCAGGGCAAATCCGGTGCAGCGCAACGTGCATACGACAAGCGCACCGCACGGGCGGCAGGCCGGACCGGAACTGTCGCTGCTGCCGGCCCGTCTATCTCTCCTCGGGCGATGCTCAAGGGGAGAGTGCCGTTCGTCGCCTCCGTCATCGGACTTCTGTCCATCGGTCTCGCGGTGACTCTGCTGCTGACCACCCGCGCTGCCGAGGATTCCTACCAACTGAGCGACGCGCGTGCATACAACCAGTCTCTGGTCGAGCAGAAAGCAGCGCTCGAACGCGACTTCCAGTCGCGTAACTCGGCTCCGGAGTTGGCAAATCAGGCAAGCGCTCTCGGCATGGTCCCCGCCAAGGACCCTGCACGCCTGGTAGTTCATCCCGATGGTTCGGTCGAGGTCGTCGGAACGCCGACTCCCGCGACTGCCGGAGCGATGCCGCCGCTCGATGCGCCCACATCGGTGCCCGCACCGACCGCGACGCCTCCGCGCACAACGACACCCGTTGTTCCGGGAGCCACGCCGAGCGTTCCGAATAACACGCGAAACCTCGCGCAGAGTGAACAATTGGTTCCTGTGATCCCCACGACGACAGCACCCGCCACCACGACGGCGGTGCCTGCTCCGCCTGAGGAACGTCGGTGAGTCAGAACTCCCGTAACAACCCAGGTCGCCGTCCGCGCCGCGCGGCTACCGCTTCCATCCCCTAT
>NZ_JBEOXI010000968.1:0-1267 GCF_040296465.1 Streptomyces sp. NPDC002130 | reverse complement strand
GACTCTTCTCCGCTCCCGTCGACCTCCCTGACGATGCGTCGTTGCAGGACAAGCTGATTGCCCTGACCGGTCGCGATCCTCGCTAGACGTTCAGCGACACACCCGTCGTGCGAGCGACGCCGTCCCAACCACCGGCAGGTGCACCGAGGCCGAGCAGTGCCGCAACCGTCGGCGCGACGTCGATCGTGCGAGCCTGCGTGTCGATCTTCCGTCCACCGTCGAGAGCGGGATGCCCACCGCTGAGAAAGAACGGAATGGGCAGCGTCACGAAATGGCCGTGGTTGCCGGGAATCGGATTGGACAGCGGAGTCGGATCACTGAACCGCCAGCCCTGAGCGCAAAACGCAACGACGTCACCGGCATTGGTGCCGAGATCGAATTCGGCCGGGAGGTGGCTGGATTCGACGCCCTCGACGCCCTCCACGATCTGCTGAATCCGGCGGACGGCCTCGGCCCGTTCGCCGTCCGGCCCGACGAAGTAGATCAGATCTGCGCCGCCGTTCTGGGCTATCCGAATCTTGCCTGCCAGCAACGGATCCGCGTTCAGTGGTCGATCCAAGCCGATGAGCCGCGCGGGTTCCGACCAGTCCATCGAGTGGTCGGCCAACACGATCAGAATGCTCCGATTCCAACGACCGGTGTCATGAAGGAAGTCGACGAAGCGGCGAACCTGGCTGTCGGTGTTCTGAAGTGCGGCTGTACGTGCGATACGAATGGACGGACCGGACAGATCCAGGTGCCCGACCCGATCGACGTCACCGAGGTTGGTGAACGACAGTCGCGGGGAGTTCCCCCCGACGATCCGGATCAGCGCGTCGATCGTGAAGTTGTCCGGCGCGTGCTCGGTGCCGGGGACGAGTGGCTGCGGATCCCACACCAACGAAGCGCGGTTACCGAACAGCCCGTGCAGGTAGTGCTTCGACAGCACACTTGCAGTGGTCAATCCGAGTTCGGTGCGCACCCGATCCAGAACCGTCGACGTCTGCAGGTCGGAAGGCCGATCGAGGTCACGCTTCTTGTCGATGGACGGATCGTAGACGGAGTTGGCGGGTACGCCCGAACGCGCCGGCAGCACTCCCGTCATCATCGCGGTGTGGTTCGGCAGCGTCTCCGCGATCGGGATGGCGCTGGCGTCCGGGTAGTGAATACCGCCGACCGCAAGCCCGGTCAGCGTCGGGGTGAGCTCCGATCGCAATTCGTCCGGACGCATGCCGTCGACGACGATGACATGCACGTCCAGGTCTGGGATTCCGGCGCTGGTGGGAAC
>NZ_JBEOXI010000967.1:0-1268 GCF_040296465.1 Streptomyces sp. NPDC002130 | reverse complement strand
GCTCCCCGACGTCGTCGCACTCTCCAATCGTGGCGATCACGACGGTAATCGACGCGGCGACAATCCCGTGACGATGGATCCGGAGCTCATTCGCACACTGGCGGTCTCACATCGCAAGGGATTTCAGGTCGACGATCCGGATGCCGTCGCTCTCAATCAGCCGTACCTCGGCAGTTTCGAAATCATTCGAGCCGGAGCCAGATTCGCCGAATTGAGCGCCCGCGCCGCCGAAGCCGGGATCACGTTGAGCGCGGTTCAGGCCGAATTCAAACGAGAATTCCTACTGGGAGACGAACTGGCCGCCTACATCATGGAACCCGGCGTCGACTGGCCTACACCCGACGCCGAACGGGTGGACCAGCTCGCCCACGCGTGCAAGGCGAGCTGGGACCACTACCGCAACAGCTGACGTAAGACTCAGCCTCAACTCTCAGCCGAGCACCACTCCGAACAGAGCACCGGCCGCAATCGTCGTCACGGCCAAGATGATGGTCGGCAGGAAGAACGAGTGGTCGACGAGCTTGGATCCCAGCTTCGTGCTGCCCGAGAGGTCGAAGTTCGCAGCCGCGATCTGCGAACCGTTCGTCGGCAACAGATAGACACCGGCAAACGCTCCGGCCCACATTCCGCTCACCAGGCCGGGTGCAATCCCGGCTGCGAGACCGATCGGCACAATGGTCCGCGTCGCGGTCGACTGACTGGTCGTCAGTACACAGACCAGGAAGACACCGAGCGCGAAGATCCACGGCGCGGCGTTGACCCAGTCGCCGACGGTGCTCGTGATCAGCTCGGAATGGGCGCTGATGAACGTGTCCGTCAGCCATGCCAGACCGAACAGCGCGATGGCCGAGACCATACCGGCACGGAACACCGTCGACGACGGCACGTCGGCGACATTCGGGCGGCACACCAGCAGGATCAACGTGCCCACGACGAACATCAGCATTTCGATGATCGGTGTCATCCCCATCGGGGTACCGTCGGCGGCTTCGGGGCGAATTCCCTTGAACAGGCCGAATATCACGATAGCCAGGACGCCGGCCAGGAAGATCAGTGCCGCGTTTCGTCCGGTCTTCGTCGAGACGAGTTCGGTCTTGGACGCTGCACCCGGTCCGGCCAATTCGCCCGACTTCAACTTCGCCTGTATCTCCGGGTCGTCGTCGAGATCCTTGCCGAGGCGGTTGACCGCGATGGAGGAAAGGACGATGCCGACAACGGCAGCGGGGAAGGTGATCTTGATGATGTCGATGAGTTCGAAATCGTAAGGC
>NZ_JBEOXI010000966.1:0-1269 GCF_040296465.1 Streptomyces sp. NPDC002130 | reverse complement strand
GCCGAGGTAGCGAGCACCACGTGCAGTCCGAGCGAGTGAACTCGGCGGATCAACTCGCGCGCTCCCGGCAGTACTCGGAGACGGTCGGCCGCCCACCCACGGGCATACCGACGGCCACAGCGCTTACCTTGTTCCTGACGCAGGCGTCATCGCGTCGGGTGACGCTCTGGTGACCGGACACGCGACGTCGAGCGTCGCCGGACCACAATTTCTTGTGTGCCCCTTCAATCATGACCGTGAAGCGACCGACGAGGCGTTGGACAACATCGCCGCGGCACCTGCCGGCGTGCTGTTTCCCGGACACGGGCCGGTCTACGAGGGCAGCATGGCTGTCGCAGTCGAACAGGCCCGAGCGGGCCGGACAAGGATGCGTCCATGAGTACCGTCGAAACGGTCGACGAAGGTGCGGTGCACGGTTTCCTGCATCGGCCTGCTTCTGTGTCCTTCGCGTCGCCCGTCGCCACGCTTGCACTGACTCACGGCGCGGGAAGTAACTGCGACACCGTGCTGTTGCGTGCTGTTGCCGACGGCTTTGCAGAGGCGGGAGTGCAAGTCCTGCGATTCGATCTCGCGTTTCGCGTGCGTCGAGCTTCGGGGCCGCCACACCCGTCGCGTGCTGCGGAGGATCGCGCGGGCATTGCCGAGGTGATTGCCGCTGTTCGCAAGGACGACTCGGTGCCTGGACCCGTTCTGCTCGGCGGACATTCGTACGGTGGGCGGCAGGCGTCGATGCTGGCGTCGGAGAATCCAGGACTTGTCGACGGCCTGGTGCTGTTGTCCTATCCGCTGCATCCTCCGAAGAAGCCCGAGAAGCTCAGAACCGAACACCTGCCGGACCTGAACACGCCGACCGTTGTCGTCCACGGATCGAAGGACGAGTTCGCGACGACTGAGGAGATGCGGGCAGCGCTCGACCTGATTCCCGCAGTGGCGGCTCTGGTGGAGTTCGAGGGAGCTCGGCACGACCTGTCCGTGGTGAAGTTTCCGGTGGTTGAACAGACAGTCGCCGCAGCAACAGAACTGTTCACGCTCGGACGGTGACTCGCCGGTTGCCCGTGTCGGTGGTTCCTGGTGAGATCGAACCATGAGTGCCCAGCAGTATCAGCCAAGTGCCCTGTCCGACGTCACGGTGAGCATCGACGGCGACGACACAGTCGTCAGCTTTCCTCGGGTGCTGCCGTATCCCGTCGAGCCGGGGTGGTGGAGATCTTCCGGCGCGGCCAGGCCCCGCCGGGGCTCGACCTGGACGCCGTCGTGCTCGTGGCGGAC
>NZ_JBEOXI010000965.1:0-1270 GCF_040296465.1 Streptomyces sp. NPDC002130 | reverse complement strand
GTATCCGACATGACGGTTTCCCTTGATTCGGTGGGGGGCGACCGGACACGTGCCCGGCACGCTCGTTGTAGTGATCGTTGTTCCACCGGCTGACCGCTATGAAACGGAAATGCCTGTCCAATGCGGTGAGAAATCAGTGCGATCTGCTCCGATGTGCGGGCGAAATGTAACTTCTGACCCCTGTTGATCCGATGTACCCCTTGCCGGAACGCGTGTGCGGAGAAATTGCTCGTAACCGAAGTTCACAGAAAACAAGAGGAATTCGGCACGGAATTCGACCTATTTGTCCAGCTGTACTGGTATTTTGACTGAATTGACCGGAAGCTACGGTCCGCGGAAAAAGGTAGCGAGAGAATGACGATCTTCGGCAGGCGTACCGCGGGCATCACCGCGACGGCCTTCGTCTTGGCGACCGTTGTGTCGACAGCACTCCCCGCAGTGGGATCGGCTGCCCCCGTTTCGCTCACCCGCGCGTGCAACTCGGAAATCAACGAAAATTCGATGTCACTCGATCCGGCCGTGATCGACGGTTGGTACGACATCTCGACTGGATCGCCTGGAACGAAAATCAACTCGATCGAGGCGTGGCGGACAGTGCCGGGAGACATCCTCGAGTTTCGCGCATCGGTGACGATCAGAGCCCACGGAAGTCCCGTCCGAGGGACCCTTCGGATCGACGGCGCCGGCTTGACCGGAGATCAGGATTTGATCTCCAGAATGACGTTGACCCAAGATCTCGGGATTCGAGGTGGTGCGGCTGGTAGCTGAATGTGTAGATCGTGACGGGTTGGGAGGCGTACCACCACAACACGGCAGCACTTACAAGTCCGCACACTAAGCCGAAACCGGCGAAGGCCAGCACAGTAACGGTCGCCGAGCGGCGTTGCCCCTTCAAAACTTCTCTTCCATCGCCACACACGCACGCTACCCAATGAGAAACCGCACACGAACGGCGGAAGGGTTTGAGCAGAACACCGCCACCTAGTGGGCCCCACCTCACGGGATCAGCCAGGTGGCCGATGCGGTTTCACCGAGTACCCATTCTGTCAGCGGATGGAAATGTCGACGCCAACGAGTACCCTAAGCACATCTAGTGGTTACATTGATGTAATTCGTCTACATATTGTGGTCGATGCCTTCAGGTTTCCGAGATGCGCGTCTACAGCAAAGCCCCGACCGCCGGGGTAAGCCGACAACCCGGCCCGCTGCCCTTCAGTGCCGGTAGAAGATCCGGTCGCGGTACTGCTCCATCACCCGGGCGTTCCAGTCG
>NZ_JBEOXI010000964.1:0-1271 GCF_040296465.1 Streptomyces sp. NPDC002130 | reverse complement strand
TATGACAAGAGCGATCCCCCCGTCGGATGCGAATGCGCGGTAGAGCTGTGCTCGCGAGACCGACAGGGCCCCACACATCGATGTCGGGCCGAGCCAGCTCTCCGAGAGATGTTCGGCGATGTAGGTGTAGGCGCGATCTCGGAGGGAGCGATCGGGCCGCGGCGACAGGTCAGGCTCGGCGATACCCAAACTGACACGAAGCAGGGACGCCACGACGTCCTCGTAACCGGTTGCTGCGCCGGGATCGAGGTGCGGTAGCGCGAGTACGACCGATTGCATGCACTGAGCGAGCACGACGGCAGGAACTCCGCGCAGTACCGTCCCGTGGAGAGAGCGACCCTTCGACTCCGCCTCGACGAGGGAGCGCGGTGCGAGAAGCGTGATGGTGCGCCCTGTCGATTCGGCCTCCGCGTCGGCGGTCCATGTACGCCCGAGGTCGAAGAATGTGACATCTCCTGGACGTGCGACGAAATCGACTCCGTCGGCGTTGCCGCTCAACTGCCCGTCGAGGACGACCTGGACCATGTATTGATCGTCGAGTCCGCTCTCGGCGATCAGCCGGTTGTTTCGGGTGTACTTCTGCGCGTTGAAGGTTGTTCGACCGATCAACGAGGACCCGATGGGAAGTGCTGAGATCGACCCTTCGAGAGGCGTGTCGGGGTCAATCCGGTCGGTGACGAAGAACGGACGTGTCGCGCTGCGCCAGAAGTCGTCGGCCTCCTCCGGATCGACCGATCGGGTCGACACGCGGATGCGGGCGGAATTCATCGACACGCGGGCATGATATGTCAGATCCCGCAGGTCGCAGTCACTCTCCCGCAAATAAACGTCAATAGTGACCGAGCCCACATGATGAGACAAATCGGGCGTATTTGTGAGACGGCCAGTGCTCGCGTGTCGCGGCGAAGCTGTCTATGTTGTTCGTTATGGGTGGACGGGTTGGGAGTTCGATGCTCGAACGAAATCTCGAGTTCGGCGGGGATCGACTGCTCGTTTGTCGGCCATCATGACGTCCACTTCGAATCGATCGCAGCTATCTCGAGCAAAGCGAAATCCTCGAGGGCGGGGCACGCTGCAAAGGCGGCTCGCTGGGCGCGGAGCCACGGCGATTCGTCCTCGCCTGCTCGGATTGATGGAACGCTCGGCGGGATTGACGGTCATCGATTCGCCTCGTGGGTTCGGCAAGACGGAACTCGCCGCGCTGTGGCTCCCAGGCGGCCAGCCGCTTGGCGAAGTCGGGCGTCAGGTAGTGCGTGCGGAGCGCCTTGGCC
>NZ_JBEOXI010000963.1:0-1272 GCF_040296465.1 Streptomyces sp. NPDC002130 | reverse complement strand
AGGCACTACGAGTGGTGGCGTCCGACCACTCGTTGTTCAGCTGCGATTCTCTGCGCGCCATCGTGGCCTCGACGCCGCGTCGGCAAGCCCCCGATCAGACTCCCCTCGCGTCGCTCACCGAACGCGAGCGTGAAGTGCTGGCAATCCTGGCGACGGGCGCGGCCAACAGCGTCATCGCGGAGCGGCTGTACCTCGGTGAGACCACCGTCAAGACGCACATCTCTTCACTGTTCGCCAAGCTCGGCGTGCCCAACCGGGTGGGTGCGTCGTTGATCGCGTTCCGGTGTGGCCTGGTCACGTGACTCGGGACTAATCCCGCCCCTGTTCGTTGTTGCACCTTCGGTGACTGATCAAATCGTGATTGACCAAGACGTGACCATCGAAGTGTGGTCGGACGTCGCTTGTCCGTGGTGCTACATCGGAAAGACCAGGTTCCTTTCGGCTCTGGATCGTTTCGAGAACAAGGACCGCGTCAACGTCATCTGGCGCTCGTACCAGCTCGCTCCGGAGACCCCGGTGGGCGCGGGCCGTACCGAACTCGACGCGTTGGTCGAGATGAAGGGGATGGCGCCTGATCAGGTACGTCAGATGTTCGCCCATGTCAGTGCGACGGCAGCCGAGGTCGGGTTGACCTTGGACTTCGACACCGTGATCGCCGCCAACACCTTTGATGCGCACAGGTTGCTGCATCTCGCGGGTGAGCGGCAGAACGAACTCCTCGAAGCGCTGTTCAAAGCGCACTTCAGCGACGGCAAGGTGATCGACGACCGTGAGGTGTTGGTCGAGCTGGCCGTGAGCGTCGGTCTCGATGCCGATGTGGTGCGCGAGCAGCTGGGCTCCGATGCCGCCGCCGAGGCCGTGCGCGAGGATCTGTCCATGGCCCGCCAACTCCAGGTCAGTGGTGTTCCGTTCTTCGTTGTCTTCGCTGAAGAAGGCGCAGTACGGCGCCTCGATCATGCCGGTCACGGTGCTCAATCGTCTGCGTGAGCGTTACCCGGACATAGGCTTCTACAACTGCTTCGGCCAGTCCAAAATCGGTCCGCTGGCAACCGTTCTCCAGCCCGGCGAGCATGATGATCGTCCGTCTTCTTGCGGGCGAGCAGTGTTCTTCGTCGAAACCCGTGTCGTCGACGCCGACGGAAACGACGTCGCCGACGGTGAGTCCGGTGAGGTTCTCTACCGCTCACCGCAGCTGTGCAACGGCTACTGGGAAAACCCGGAAGCCACGGCCGAGGCATTCCGCGACGGCTGGTTCCATTCGGGCGATCTTGT
>NZ_JBEOXI010000962.1:0-1273 GCF_040296465.1 Streptomyces sp. NPDC002130 | reverse complement strand
CACTTTGTGACCAGAGTTGATCGCCGACAAGGCCCATCTCCGGTAGGCCGGTCAGACCGTCACGGTAATAGCTGGTCATGATGTATTGGTCTGCCCCACTGCCCTGTGCAGCGGCAGCGATAACGGCAGGGGTGTTCTTCAGATCTTTGGCTCGTTCTGCCGAGGTGACGACGATGGCGATGCCTCCGTCGGATTCCTGGCAGCAATCGAGGAGATGCAAAGGTTCGGCGATGAATCGCGAGTTCTGATGGTCCTCGAGGGTGATCGGTTTTCCGTAGAAGAACGCCTTCGGATTGGTGGCTGCGTGCTTACGGTCCGCGACGGCGATTCGACCGAAGTCCTCGCTGGACGCTCCGTATACGTGCATGTATCGCTGCGCGACCATCGCGACAAACGATGCGGGAGTACCCAATCCGTGAGGATAGGAGAATGCGTTGTCCGTCCCCGACGAATTGACCTGCGCCACGAGGCCGGAGTTCACCTGCCCGAAGCGCGCACCCGATCGCTCGTTGAACGCGCGGTATGCGACGACGACGTCTGCGACGCCAGTGGCGACCGCCATGGCCGCCTGCTGAATCGTCGCGGCGATATTTGCTCCTGTGACAGGATTGAGCCCGTGACTTCTGCAGTACCGACACCGCCCGAGCCCGTCGTCGACAAGCGTCCCGAGTCGATCTTCACGATGGGGACCAGGCTCGAGGACCGACTCGGACGAACCGGCACCATCCACACACCGCACGGCGATATCGCGACGCCGTCGTTCGTGGCCGTCGGAACCAAGGCCACGGTCAAGGCTGTGTTGCCCGAGTCCATGAAGGAACTCGGTGCGCAGTCGTTGCTCGCCAACGCGTACCACCTGTACCTGCAGCCGGGACCCGACATCGTCGACGAGGCCGGTGGGCTGGGCAAGTTCATGAACTGGGACGGGCCCACCTTCACCGACAGTGGCGGCTTCCAGGTCATGTCGCTGGGCGTCGGGTTCAAGAAGGTGCTGGCGATGGAGGCCGTCGGCGTGCAGTCCGACGACGTCATCGCGAAGGGCAAAGAGCGCCTCGCGACGGTCGACGACGAGGGTGTGACGTTCAAATCGCACCTCGACGGCAGCAAGCATCGCTTCACCCCCGAGGTGTCGATGCAGATCCAGCATCAGCTCGGCGCCGACATCATGTTCGCGTTCGACGAGCTCACAACGCTGCTCAACACCCGCGGCTACCAGGAGCGATCGGTCGAGCGCACGCAGGCGTGGGCGATCCGCTGTATCAATGAACACGAG
>NZ_JBEOXI010000961.1:0-1274 GCF_040296465.1 Streptomyces sp. NPDC002130 | reverse complement strand
CATTTTTCATCCTCTTGACGGTATACGATATTATAGCATTTGTGACTGGTGTTGTGTCGTGTGCTCTTCAGATATAGACCGATTTCAGTGATGTGCTCGATGAGATCGAGTGCTCCGGCGCCGGCGGGGTGTTCGTGTTGTTGCTGGGCCAGGATGCGGTGTCGTTCAACAGGCAGTTCGCTGCTCGTGGGTTAGATCGCGATCTCCCTCGACTCGGGCCGCTGATCGATGAGAATATGCTGCTGGCCGGCGGTGCGGGCGCTGCGCGTGAACTCTATTCCGTGTCAGGCTTCTTCGAATCCTTGGGGACCGGCCACAGTCTGGAGTTCGGTGGGCGGTATGCGGAGCGCTTCGGTGCGAGTGCGCCGCCGCTGGCCTCGCCGGGCGAGTCCTGCTACGAGGGTGTGCGGCTCCTGGCTGAACTGGTTGAGCGGTCAGCGTCGGTGAATGTGTCTGACTTGAGTGCTCAGGCACAAGCCGACATTCACTATGACAGTCCACGTGGGCATGTCCGCTTCCGTCGGCACCATCTCGCTCAAGACGTGTATATAGCGAAGGCCAGGGGGCTCGAATTCGATGTCCTCGAACAGATTGCCGCAGTCGGCTAAACCAGCGGCGGGCGCCGGTCGGTTTACTGACTCGTGAAGTCTTCTGCTTGTTTGCCGTAGTGGTTGAGCATGCGTTCCAGCGCTTGGCGGTCGCGTGCGGCGAACATGCCCAATACCTCGGCTTCGGTGGCAGCGATAGTGCCGAGAAGTTCCTGGTGGACGCTCGTACCCCGACTGGAGGCGTGCACCAGCACTTTGCGTCGATCACCCGGGTCGGCGAGCCGGAAGACGTAGGCGTTCACAGCCAGCTTGTCCACGTACTTGGTGAGGGTGGGTGCGGCGACACTCAACGCTCGTGCCAAGTGATTCATCGCCACGCCGTCCTGGCGCACGATGACGTCGAGTGCGTACCAGTGATCGGCGGACATATTGTGCTGCGCGGTAATCCCGTCGATGCGGCGTGAGAGCATCCGACTCAATGAATCCAATCGCCCTGCCAGTGGCCTGGGTGAGACCTGTAGGGCGTCTGCCTCGGCCGCGCCGGCGGCGCCCGTCGGCTTGGCCTGGACAGTGGCCATCCGATCATCCTTCTCTTGGTACGGGGGACGCGCAGTACGAGTAACTGAGGCCCCCGCGTCCCGGTGCATCCGCTCCACCGGGTACTCCCGGGTGTAGCCGTTGCCTCCGAGGATCTGGATCGCCTGGGCCGTGACCTTCTTGGCCGTC
>NZ_JBEOXI010000960.1:0-1275 GCF_040296465.1 Streptomyces sp. NPDC002130 | reverse complement strand
TCTACACCCTGGACCTCGGCGCCCTGGTCGCAGGCTCCCGCTACCGCGGTGACTTCGAGGAGCGCCTGAAGAAGGTGCTCAAGGAGATCCGCACCGCCCACCGCTGGCGACCGGCCGAAGAATGCAGCGCCGAAGCCGATTTGGGAGGCCTACGCGCTCAAGCGCGGAATTACGAATGCGGCCGAACTCAACAAGGACGAACTCGTCGCGGCGGTCAACGCACTCGACGCGAAGTGAGATGAGGGGGCGTCATGCAGCAAGCGTTCGCGACCTACACGGACATTGAGAATGCGTGGCGCCCCCTGTCGGCGACCGAGAAGGATTGGGCGGGACAACTGCTCGATGCCGCGGCGAGATGGATCTACCGGAACACCACGATCACAGACCCGCAAGACGACGACGGCAAGCTCGTCTCGATCGCCGTCGTCAAGGGCGCGCTCATTGCCGGTGAACACGCGGGGCACTTGTCGTATTCGAAGACACTCGGACCTCGCACACGTTCAGGAACCCTCACAAACCCTGATGCGGCGCTGGTCTGGGCCGACTGGATGAAGGAGCAACTCGGCATCCCGATCCACCCCGAGCCGAGCTACTACTTCGGGGACGGTGATTTCCGTGAGCGATGGTGAAACCGTCGTCGTTCGCCCCGGCACGCGCCGCGATGGAAACAACGATCCAGTTCTCGCCACCGGCGCGGTGTTGACCATCGAGGATTGCGTCATCGAGCCACTCGGCAGTGAAGAATCTGCCGATTACGGGCGAGATGGAACGATCACCCGGGTCAGGGTCTACACGCCCGGCCCGGTCGCTCGGCCAATTCTGGAAACGGACATCGTCGAATTGCGCGGCAAGCGTTGGGAGATCGAAGGGTTTCCCGACGACTGGTATGACGAGGACCCCGAGCTTTCGGGGCCAGTCTTCACGGCATCGAGGAGGCTCGGATGAGTGACCCTCAACTGAAATGGGACTACAAGGGCGCCGGTGAGGTGCTGAAGAGCCCTGCCCTTGCTGTCGAGATCAACAAGATCGCGCAGCAGGTCGCAAGCAAATATGGGGACGGTGCAACGGTCAAGCCGTACACCATCGACCGCGCTGCGGCGCACGTGATCGTTCCGATCCAGGACCAAGCACTCAAGGGTGCGCTGCTCGCCGCGGCATCATCGGTCGGCCTCGAAGTGAGGCCGCGATGACCGGGCCTGTGCGTGTACCGCAAGACTCGGGGCCGGGGCGTACCTCGACCGGCTCGGCTGTCTTGCCCCGGAACCCCGCGTGGAT
>NZ_JBEOXI010000959.1:0-1277 GCF_040296465.1 Streptomyces sp. NPDC002130 | reverse complement strand
CGGGGCGCGTTGCTCGGGAGTGTCCGCTTCGACGACCTGGAGGACCAGGCCCGCGTAGGGGTGGTCGAGGGCGTGGACGTCCCGGGGGCCGGCCGGCCGCTATCCCATCTGCGGTGGACACGAAGGCGCCGGAATCGTCGTCGAGGTCGGGCCGAATACCGAAGGGTGGTCCGAGGGTGATCATGTCGTGTTCTCGTTCCTCGCCGCCTGCGGCCGTTGCCGGTGGTGCGCAAGCAGAATCCAGAACCTGTGCGACAACGGCGCCGCCATCATGACCGGCAGCAGGCCCGGCGAAACCTCGAGTTACAGAATGTCTCTCGACGGTCAGCCCGTGGCCCAGACCTGCGGCCTGTCCACCTTCAGTGAATACACCACGGTCAGCACTCTCTCGGCCGTGAAAGTCGACAAGCACCTGCCTCTCGACGCTCTGTGCCTGCTCGGCTGCGGCGTCGGAACCGGGTGGGGCGCCGCGGTCAACTCCGCTCAGGTCTATCCCGGGCAGACCGTCATCGTCATGGGAGTCGGCGGAATCGGAATCAATGCGGTACAGGGCGCCTCGCATGCCGGTGCCGCCCACGTGATCGCGGTGGACCCGGTCGCCTTCAAGCGTGACAGTGCATTGAAGTTGGGCGCGACCCATGCCGTGGCCACCATGGAGGAAGCCACCGACATCGCGCGCTCGTTCACCAACGGCCAGGGCGCGGATTCGGCCATCGTCACCGTCGGTGTCACCACCGGAGAACATGTCGCGCAGGCATTCTCGTCGATCCGCAAGGCAGGAACCTGCGTGGTCACCGGCCTCGGGAAGATGACGGACGTCGGAATTCCCGTGAGCCTGATGGAACTCACGCTGTACCAGAAGAGAATTCAGGGATCCTTGTTCGGTGCATCCAATCCCACCGCCGACATTCCCTGGATGATCGATCTCTACACCAGCGGCAAGCTCGAACTCGACGGACTGATCACCAACCGATACACCCTCGACCAGATCAACAACGGATTCGCCGACATGCATGCCGGTCGCAATCTGCGCGGAATCATCACCTTCTGAGCGATGTCTCTCCGGGCTTGACTCGTCAGCAAGTCCGGAGAGATCCTTCACATCAGCGTCACCAGGCATTCATGGTGTCGAGGATTTGTCCTCTGGCCATCCACAATTCAGCGGACCAGTACGGCCACGAGTGAATACCGGCGGGCGGAAAGCTGTACAGCCGCCGTCCGCACCGGATCCGGCAAGCGGCGCCGCCGCGCGGGCTCCTCGACCCACAGGGGCCGGT
>NZ_JBEOXI010000958.1:0-1277 GCF_040296465.1 Streptomyces sp. NPDC002130 | reverse complement strand
AAGAATCATCATGTTGACGAACCGATTTCGACGGTGTCGGCAGGCGGAATCCACCACGCATTCGTCGTGCCGATGCGCAACAACAACACCGTGAAAGCGATCACCGATCCGCTCGATACGTTCGCAGCGAACGGACTGCATCACGGACTGGCCAGTGCCGAGTCGCTGTCCGTCGACGACTGCTTGTTCCGGATGCTCGAACCGCACGAGATCGCAGCAGGAATGGCCTTCCCGTCGGACTACACGATCCTCGGCAACAAACGCGAACAGGTGCGGCAGGCCGGAAACGCTGTGACGCCACCGGCCGCACGTGACCTGATCGCGGCCGTCGCAGAATCGTTGGGGGTGGCGGCATGATCGTCCGGGGACGCGAACTGCCGTTGATTCGCCCAATCGAGACCCAGTGGGGCATCTACCAGCCGGGTTGGGTGGTGAAGATCCTGTTCGGCGCCGACGGTGGGGGACTGCGAGTGTGCCTCGACATGGACGGGCACTCGCCGTCCGCGGTATGCCACGAGGCGACCGTCGTCTCCGACGACCTGTTCGTCTGGCCCCGCAACATCAAGCACGGCACGGACCGTGGCCATTCCCGGCACCGGTCGCACATGGAACCCCCGTGCCAGGAATGCCGCGACCACTTCGCGCGCACGAAACGCGCGCAGCGGATCCGCACCGGCACCCAAGCCGGCATCAAAGTTCCGAGGGACTTCCTCGCCGAGCTGCTGCAGAACGCTCCGCTGCCGGCGTGGGAGAAAGCCGAGCAGATGTGGGGGAGGGCGACCCTCGATGCGCTCCTCGAGGCGTCATGATCGCGCACTGGATATTGGGGTAGATCCGGTGCCCTGGCACCACCTGTAGACGACGGTTGCCGATGCCCCTGCCATAGGTGTCTAGTGTCTAATTGAAGACTAGATAACCCTCTGGCAGGGGTTCAGCTTCACCTAGCGACACCCATCGATTCGCGCCCGATCCGGCGCACGTTTCACCCCCGGAAGGACACCCACATGGTCACTCAGGGCGGGCGCAAATACGCGCAACTGCTCAAGTCCATCTGGAACGACACAGATTGGCGAGCCCTCTCGAGGGACGCCCAGTGGCTCTACGAGTTGTTGATCTCGCAGTCGTCCATGAACTACGCCGGAGTCCTGGACTTGACTATCAGACGGTGGTCGAACCTTGCCTGCGACACGACACCCGCCGACGTGACACGTCATCCTCGTCGACGCGCTGAACTCCAAGAGCATCGCCACCGACGTGCAGAAGGCCAAGGACGCCGG
>NZ_JBEOXI010000957.1:0-1278 GCF_040296465.1 Streptomyces sp. NPDC002130 | reverse complement strand
GACCAAACAGCCCATCGGTGTTCGCCGGGCTCTACGCAGACCCTTCGATCGAAGCGGAATCGAGGTGGTCCGTGAGAGCACGGCACGCGACGAAGGTTTCGAGGAACTCGCGCGCGACAACAGCGTCGGGGCAACTCGTCGGCGCCGCCTGATCGGTCTCGCGGTCCTGACGGTTCTTCTCGCACTCGTCATGCTCGCGAGCATCGCGGTGGGCGCTCGGCCGTTGACGTTTGCCGAAATCTTCCATGCCATCTTCAGTTCTGACGGCACCCAGACGGACATCATCGTGCGAACGTTGCGCGCTCCGCGGACCATCCTGGGTCTTGTCGTCGGCATCGCACTCGGTATCGCCGGCGCGCTGATTCAGGGACACACGCGTAACCCGTTGGCGGATGCCGGTCTACTCGGCCTCAACGCAGGCGCAGCGTTCTTCGTCGTCATGGCGATCTACCTCTTCGGCTTCACCGCACCGAGTCAGTACCTCTGGTTCGCGTTCGCAGGATCTTTCGTGGCCAGCATCGTCGTCTTCGGCTTGTCCTCGATCGGAAACGGCGGCGCAAGTCCTCTGAGTCTGGCTCTGGCGGGCGCGGCCGTCGCGTTCTTCCTGCAAGCCATGACCAACGCCGTGATCATCCTCGACCAGACCAGCTTGGACGCCTACCGGTTCTGGGTCGTCGGTTCGGTATCCGGGCGCGGGTTCGACGTCCTGTGGCAGGTCCTGCCTTTCCTGATACTCGGTTTGGTCATCGCCTTGGCAAGTACGCCGGGGCTCAATGTCCTCAGCCTGGGTGAAGACGTCGCCAAAGCCTTGGGAACCAACATCGCGTTCAGTCGCACACTCGGCATCGTCGCGATCACCCTGCTGACCGGCGCCGCCACCGCGGCGTGTGGTCCAATCGCGTTCATCGGTTTGGTGGTCCCCCACGTGGCCCGGGCCATCACCGGACCCGACTACCGCTGGCTGGTCCCGTACGCGGGCTTGCTCGGTGCAGTCATGTTGATCACCGCGGACATCATCGGTCGTGTGGTCGTGCGCCCCGGTGAGTTGCAGGTCGGCATCATCCTGGCCCTCTTCGGCGCTCCGTTCTTCATCGCTCTCGTACGCCGCAGGAAGTTGGCAAGTCTGTGACGCTCAAGCAGGAACTTCGGGTACTCCCCCGGACCGTCCCCTCTCGTAAGTCGATCCGCCTCGGTGGATTCTCGCTGGTCTATCGCCCGCTTGCGGTGTCGGTGAGCATTGCCCTCGCAGTTGCGCTGTTCCTTCTGCTCTGCATCAAC
>NZ_JBEOXI010000956.1:0-1278 GCF_040296465.1 Streptomyces sp. NPDC002130 | reverse complement strand
GTCGCCTTGGTCACGTTGGGGGACAAGGTCGCTGAGGCTGTCAACTTCAAGGCGGCGTCATGACTGCCCTGACTGGCTTCCAGCTTCCTGAACCGCTTGCTCCTAGCACGGCGGAGTGGTGGACGAAGTACTCGGCGTCGAAGGTCGCAGCGATCTGCGGGTTGTCGAAGTGGGACACCGAACGATCGATCTACGACGGCATCACAGGCGTAGTGCCGCCGCAGCCGCAAACGGATGTGCAGGGCCGCGGGCACGAGTTCGAACCGCTGAGTCCTCGCCTCGATGGGTCAGACCTCGGACGTGGTCTCGGTCGTCCCGGTGATCGACTGCGTTCCCGAGACCGGAAACCGGTTGCTGGCGGAGGTCATTCGTCAGACCGAACCGGATGCACCGCAGTTGGCGCAGGACTCGAACTACGAGGCGGCTGAACTGTTCGCCACCGAGCAGGCTCAACTTCTTCCCCGTTTGGCGGTCACGTTCCGTGCGACCACCGATGCTCGTAAGAAGGACCCTTCGGAGCAGGCCGTCGAAATCGGTCGCAGGCTTCCCGGTCTGTGCGCCGCGATGCGCTCCGCCGGAGTCGGCGTCCGCCCGATGGCAGCCTCGGACGTCATTTCCTTCGTTCGCCGCTCCACCGATCCGGCCTCGCAGGAAGACATCGAACGCGCCGACGCGACGGTGGAAGGACACGGTTTGGACTGGTCCGATGCCGGCCCGATCTCGCATGAAGAACGCTTCGACCAGTACATCCACGACGGTGCCCGCTCGGTGACCTGGGAAATGGAGATGGCGCCGACCGGCGCGGTCGACGAAGGCGTGTTGCGCCGCATCCTCGCGCCGAACCCCGACATCCCACGTAAGCGGGTCGCGATCGTCTACCGCCCGCACACGGCCGCGGATGCAGTCAAGATCGTCGACAACGACTACAAGAACGCGCTGATCGCCGAACAGGGCGGCAAAGGCATCGGCTCGGTCACCGCGACGTTGAAGGTGGAAGCGACCGCCCGTGCCCGTGAGGAACAGGCGCGTGGTCACGGCCTGGTGCGGTTCGGCATCTTGATCACCATCACCGAACCTCTCGACGGGGACATTCCGGCGATCGACGCGATCATCAAGGACCTGTCCGTGCAGGCGCGGTTGAAGGTGCGCCGCGCGTACCGCTACCAAGCTGCCGGGTTCTACGCCGGTGCTGGAAGGCCACGGAGATCTGCAAGACGACCGAACCGGCGCTCGTCGAGCTGACGCCCGGCCAGCGGGTCGCCTGTCATCACCCGGAGA
>NZ_JBEOXI010000955.1:0-1279 GCF_040296465.1 Streptomyces sp. NPDC002130 | reverse complement strand
GAACTCTCGTGGGGGAGTCGCACCGTCTCAACTTTCCGCCGTGGCGTCGCCAGGGAAGATCACCGTGCTCACCGGGCCCAACGGCTGCGGCAAGTCGACGGCAGTGCACGCGTTACTCGGGTTGATCGAACCGAGCAGTGGGCGTGTGACGGTTGCCGGCGTCGATGTTCGAGAGCTGGACGAGAACGCGTGGTGGAGTCAATTGGCTTGGCTGCCTCAGCATCCGGTCCTCCTGCCGGGCACTGTTCGCGAGAATCTCGATCTCACCGGGGTCGTTGATGCACAGGCGTTGAGTCGTGCCGCCGCTGCGACGGGATTCGAGGCCGTGCTGGCCGAGCTTCCTGCGGGTGTCGAGACAGTCATCGGTGCCGGCGGCACAGGTCTGTCGCTGGGGCAGCGTCAACGTCTGGCGCTGACACGCGTGCTCGCTTCCGACCGCGCTGTTCTCATCCTGGACGAGCCCACCGCTCACCTCGACTCCGATTCGGAAGGGACAGTGTTGGCTTCTCTGAGAGCACGGGCGGAGCGTGGTGACACCGTCGTCGTGATCGGCCACCGTCCGAGTGTGCTTGCCGCAGCTGACCAGATCGTCGAGGTTCGTGCCCATGAGAAGTGACACTCACGATCCGCTCCTGCGTGCCCTGCAACTACTGGAACTTCGACCACGACGCGTACTGACGGCGGTAGCCGCCGGTGTGGCAACACTCGGCAGTGCCCTCGCCTTGGCCGCGCTGTCCGCGTGGTTGATCACGCGTGCTTGGGAGATGCCTCCCGTTCTCGATCTCAGCGTTGCGGTGGTTGCCGTACGCGCGTTGGGAATCTCGCGTGGTGTCTTCCGCTACCTCGAGCGATTGACGACGCACGACGTCGCGTTGCGCGGCACCACCGCAGCGCGGTCGAGGATCTACCAGCAGTTGGCAGCGGGAGATCCCGCGGCCGCCGCCGGACTACGACGCGGTGACCTGCTCGCACGTACCGGCGCCGATGTGGACGCGCTGGGCGGCGTAGTCGTCAAAGCGCTGATCCCGATCGCTGTTTCGGTTGTCCTCGCGTTCGCTGCGGTGGGCATCTTGTTGTTCATCTCGGTTCCGGCTGCGCTCATTCTGGCTGTTGCGCTGGCGGTGTCCGGGATCGCGGCACCCTGGCTTTCGGCGCGTGCAGCTCGACTCGCCGAGGCCGACAGTTCAGCTGCCGCAGCGCGATTCAGTGAGTCCGCGGTGACCGCCCTCGACCATTCCGCCGAGCTCCGGGTATCGGGTCGCTTGGATCAGGCGGTGAG
>NZ_JBEOXI010000954.1:0-1280 GCF_040296465.1 Streptomyces sp. NPDC002130 | reverse complement strand
CCCTCCTCGACCATCCGCTCGAAGACCGGCAGCAGTCAGCAGGTACGCCTGTTCGGGCGCGTACCCGAACTTGGTCAGGTACTCGATCGCATGCAGGCACGCACGCTGGTACGACAGATGTGAATCCAGGTACTTCTGCTCGCCGTCGAGTGTGACGGAAGTGCCCGAGAACGCAAGCCACTCGGAATACTGCGGATCCGTGTTTCCCGGCATGAAGATGGCGTTCTCGGAAACGCCGTAGGTATCCATGCCGCCTTTGATGATGTCCACACGAAGATCGATGAAGCCGCCCATTTCGATGGCGCCGCAGAATGTGATCTCACCGTCGCCCTGGGAGAAGTGGAGATCGCCCACCGACAGATTCGCGCCGTCCACGAATACCGGATAGAAGATTCGGCTGCCCTTGGTGAGATTCTTGATGTCCTGGTTTCCGCCGTTCTCGCGCGGGGGAGCGGTGCGGGCCGCCTCGCCGGCCACGCGTGTGTACTCGTCGCCGGTCAAGGTTCCCAGTACTGCATCGCGGGGCTCAGGCGGAAGGGCAAGCGGGGGAACCCGATTGGGATCGGTGGCAATGAGGGCTCCCTCGCGGGCATTCCACTTGGCGAGCAAGGCTGCCGACGGAGCCGTGCCCATGAGTCCTGGGTGGACGATGCCCGTGAACGAGACGTGCGGAATGTGGCGCGACGTCGCCGTTTGCCCGGAGAAGTCCCAGACGGCCTTGTACGCGTCGGGGAACTGTTCGGTGAGGAAGCCGCCGCCGTTGTTCCGTGGGAAGATGCCGGTGTAACCCCAGCCTTGACCGGCCAACGGACCCGAATCCTCTTGGGGGATAGGCCCGATGTCCAAGATGTCGACGATCAAGAGGTCGCCGGGCTTTGCGCCTTCGACGGCAAAGGGGCCGGACAGCGTGTGGACAGTCGTCAGCGGTGCATTGAGAATGTCGTCGGCCGAGTCGTCGTTGTGGATGGCGCCGTCGAACCATTCGCGGCAATGGACACGAAACGAGTCGCCGGGTTTCACCGTCACCGCCGCGGGGATGTCCGGGTGCCACCGATTGTGGCCGACGATTTCCTGGTCGGTGAATTTCTTGGCGGAATCGAGTGGAAACAGCAGTTCAGGCATATGCACTCCTCATTCTCGACGAAACGGAAAACTCGTGGCGGCAGGATTTTCGTGTCGGATCGGGGCTCGCGAAGATTTCGCTCAGGGGCGAGGTAGCTTGCGGTGTTCGACGTGTACGAGAACGCCGAGCAGTTGGGCGAGGGCCGGAAGTCGCTGGC
>NZ_JBEOXI010000953.1:0-1280 GCF_040296465.1 Streptomyces sp. NPDC002130 | reverse complement strand
GCCGCGACCGAGCAGCCGGCCAGCCGCCTGTGCGCCGCCTGCTTCGACGGGACCTACCCGATCGCGCTTCCCAAGGAAACCTCGATCGGCAAGAACGTCCTCGAGGGGATGCTCGAGAGCACCGCAGGTTCGACGGCCACTCGCGACAACGACAACGCGAGCGCGCTCAGCCGCCCCTGAACACCTAAAGCTGCAAAGCGCCGAAAATCGATAGCCGAGAATCTGCCGTCCACAACTTGTGGGCGGCAGATTTTCTGTTCACGACTTTCCGTTCGACGACACGGCGTACGTCGTGAGCATCTGGCATAGTGCCCTCCGTGGCGCAACTGAGAATGGACGGGCACCGGGTACTGGTCGCAGACCTGGTGGGGGACACCATCAAAGCGATCAACGGTTCGATGGTGGCGTACGAGGGTGCGATCACCTTCAAGAACGCCGGTATGGGCGGTGGCGGTGGGTTACGTGCCGCGCTGAAACAGAAGGCGGCAGGTGAATCACTGTCCCTGATGGAAGTCAGCGGACAAGGCACCGTCTACTTCGCGGTCGACGCCCAGGACATCACGATCATCGAACTCAACAACGATGCCTTGCACGTCGAAGCCTCGCAGTTGCTCGCACTGGTCGGACAACTGCGAACCGACGTGAAATTTGCCGGACTCCGCGGCGCAGGTTCCGGACAGGGCTTGTTCACGACGGTCGTCAGCGGCACCGGTCTGGTGGCCGTGCTGTCGAAGGGCGGACCGATCATCGCGCTCGAAGTCAGCCCGCAGTATCCGCTGGTTGCCGATCCCGACGCATTCGTCGCTCACCGTGGCCAGCTGAACCAGAGCTTCGTCACCGACGTCACCTGGCGCTCCGCGATCGGCGGTGGCAGCGGTGAAGCGTTCTCGCTGCGATTCGACGGATCCGGAGTCGTCTACATCCAGCCCGAGGAGCGCTGAACCATGCCGTTGGAATTGGTGAACAGCAAGGTCGTCAAGTCGACCCTCGCACCGGGACAGAACGTGCTCGCCCGCACCGGGTCGATGCTCTACTACACCGGCGACGTCCGCTTCATCCCGCACAGCATGGGCGGTGGGCCGGGCGCCATGCCGAACATGGGCGGTATCGCCGGGATGGCCGGCCGCATGATGTCCGGCGAACACGCACGCATGATGGCGGCCGAAGGAAATGGTGAAGTCTTCTACGGCCACGCCGGTTTGCTCGTCGTGTTCGTCGCCGCCGTCACGCTGAGCACCCGGCGCGACCCGTGGTTGTCCGGCGCGGCACTGTGCGCCGTC
>NZ_JBEOXI010000952.1:0-1280 GCF_040296465.1 Streptomyces sp. NPDC002130 | reverse complement strand
CAGCCGAGGACGTCCAGGAGCCTCCTGACGATGGCGAGGATGCTGCAGAGCGCGGGCGGAAGGATGTTTTCCACAACCGGGCAGACCAGCTGAGGCAGTCCGGCATCGGCGAGCGCCTGGGGGTCGAGCGCGTGGGGGCTGCCGGTTGCCGGAACGGGCCAGAACGCGCACAGGTCGAGCGGCGCTTGACCGGTCCCTCGGCCGTCGTCGAGGAACGGGGCCGCTTCGCGGTACCGGGTATCGGACTCGCCGGCCTCGGCGCGGTCGGTGGTTGCCGGATCGTCCACGCAGCGAATGGCGTTGAACGCGTCGTTGATGTTGGAGTAGCTGCCGTCGTCCTCACGGCCTTCGTACATGTCGGCGAGATTGAGCAGCGAGTCGCCGCGTCCGTCGGCCAGACTCGACAGACCCCCACGCAGCGGCGTCCACAACTGTGGCGAATACAGAGCCTGCTGGACGCCCGTGATCGCGTCGGAATAACTCAGTCCGCGCGGATCGGTGGTCTGTGCCGGCTTCTCGATCAACGGATCGACGAGTGCCTGAAAGCGCGCTTGCGCCTGCGCCGGATCGTCACCGAGCGGGCAGTCCGTTCGCGAGACACAGTCGGCGACAAAGGCGTCGAACGCGCCTTGGAAACCCTGACCTTGCAGGACCACTTCGTCGACCGGATCCTGTTCGGGGTCGAGCGCGCCGTCGAGGACCATCGCTCGGACGTTCTGCGGAAAGGTTTCCGCGTAAGTGGATCCGAGCCGGGTCCCGTACGAGAACCCGAGGTAGTTCATCTTCGGATCGCCGAGAACGCCCCGAATGACGTCCATGTCTCGCACCACCTCGTAGGTACCGACATGCGCGAGGAACTCCGTACCGGTCCGCTCAGCGCACTTGGCGGCGTAGTCCTTGCTGTCCGCCTCGGCGAGGGCGATGCCCTCCGGTGTCATGTCGACGTTGACCTCCGCACGCTCCGCGTCGGTCTCCTCCGGCGTCAAACACCGAACCTGCGGCGTCGACGCTCCGATCCCCCGCGGATCGAAGCCGATCATGTCGAAACGCTCCTGCAGTTCGGTGCCCGAACCCGACGTGGCCATCGACAGCCCGGACCCACCCGGCCCGCCGGGGTTCAGCAACAGCGAGCCGATGCGGTCACCGGTGGCCTTCGAACGCGAGATCACCACCTTCGCGGTGTCGCCGCTCGGATTCGCGTAGTCGACGGGAACGCTCACCTCTGCGCAGTCGACCCCTCGCCCCAGCGGCGCAGTTCCTTCTTCGACGAATTGGTCGCA
>NZ_JBEOXI010000951.1:0-1280 GCF_040296465.1 Streptomyces sp. NPDC002130 | reverse complement strand
GGCAACGGCGTCATCGCAGTCCTGCCGCCGGACACTCCAGAGCCTGATGAAGCGACCGTCGAGAAGATCGTCGAACTGCACGGAGATCGGTTCGAGCGCGTTCTTCAGGCTGACGAACAACTGTCTGCGCTTCCCGTCCCCGACAACGCATGGTCGTTGGCAACGATCGGTACGACGCTGCGCTCACGCGGAACCGGATTGGGTTCTGCGCTACTGAAACATGCTTTGGCGGAGCTGGATCGAACTGAACAGGATTGCTGGCTCGATACGTCAACCGAACGAAATCTACCGCTGTACCAACGGTTCGGTTTCACGATCGTCGGCCAGACCTCGCTCCCCGACGGACCGGACGTATGGCGGATGCATCGACTTCAGGGCTGATTGTTCGACTTCAGCACTCGCCGAATCATTTTCGACAAGGACGCGTATTGGGTGATCGTGTTGACTGCGATCCACCTCGACACCGGCCAGGTCCTGGTCCACGAGAAAACCCCGACCGACCGACAGCAGTTGATCCTCGTCGAGAGTTTCCACGTATCGACGCAGCGCTGCGACAGCCGCGCGCAAACGATCCCGAAGCTCTCGAACCGAGGTACCTGCACTCGCCTCGACCACCGACTGATTCAGCGCGGGTGTTTGCGTCCACTTGTAACCCGCCGCCGGCGTCTGCGGGGTCTCGTCTCGCAGTCCGGCACCTATCCACTCTACGACGGCCTCTGCCCACCAGACACGCACAGCGAGTACGTCGTGCACCGTCCACGCATCGACGGCAACGACGTCGAAAACATCGGCCTCGGCGGCGCTCTCGAGTAACGCGTCGAGTTTCGAATACGCCGTGTCCAGCTCACTCGCCAGTTCCTCGCGTGACAAGGTCTGCGCCACAATGCCTCCGAACTTTCGTCAAAAATGGAAGAAGCGGAGCCATCGAATCCGATGACCCCGCGTTCAACCTAACGTCTACCGAAGCTAGTTCAGTTCTCCCATGAACCTGTTGACGTTCTCGGCGATCTCCTTCGACTTGGTGTGGTGCAGGTAGTGATCTCCGTCCAGCAAGACCAATTCACCATGATCGACCGATGCTGCCTGTCCTTCGTGCAGCGCAGTCCAGCCCTCGACTTCTGAGTTCTGCACGGCGAACAACAGAATCGGAAGATCAGCCGGGAATGTCCTGCCGATTGCTTCTGCGAAGTTGCTGGAAAGATGATCCACAGTTGGATGGCGATGGTGCCCACGCCGCCGGAGCCGGCGTGGATGAGGACCTTCTGGCCCGGCCGCACGTG
>NZ_JBEOXI010000950.1:0-1281 GCF_040296465.1 Streptomyces sp. NPDC002130 | reverse complement strand
GGAGGCTCCATCGAAGAGGGCACCCACCGAGAATTTGGTGGGTGCCTCTGTGTTTGCCGGCCCGGTTCAGCAGGCCCGGATCAGTTGGTCTCAGGCTTGTTCGTAGCCTGACGCGGGTCGATCGCGCCGTCGATATACTGCTGGGCGATCACTCGCAGTTTGACGTTGCTGCGCTGCGAGTCCTGGATGAGGATGCGGAAGGCTCGGTCGGCGTCGACGCGATGAGTGCCCATGATGATGCCCTTGGCCTGTTCGATGACGCCTCTCGATTCGAGTGCTCGCTCGAGGTCCATCGCGTGCTTTCTGGCGATGTCGAGGCGCTGCGAGCTGTGCAGCGCGTAGGCCGAGGTCACGGCGAACAGTTGGAGCAATGCCACGTCGGCGCCGGTGAAACCTCGGAGGTCGTGGCTGTAGAGATTGAGGGTTCCGAGCGGGCGTTCCCGGCCAGGTAGTGGCATGGACAAGAAGCTGACGGCGCCGACTGCCTTTGCCGCGCTTGCGAATTGAGGCCACCGGCTGTGAGCTTCGCTGGCATGTGCGCGGACAACCGTTCCTGTGCGTGAGGACGTCACACTCGGTCCGTAGTCCAGTCGGAATTGAATCGAGTCGACGGTGCGAACAAGTTGGTGGGTGGCGGCTACGGTTCGGAACGTCGAATCCGAACCGCCGATGGTAATTCCGGCCATGTCCGCGTCGGCGATGAGGTCGACGGCGTGTTTGCAGACCTGTTCGAGGAACTGCTCTGCCTGAGCGTGTGGATCGAGGTGCGCATAGAGCGATTGCAAGGCGTCCGAGGCGGCGTCCAGGCTGTCCTGCGACGCGGAATTTCGGCCCCCGGTGGGGCCGCGGTGTTCCCTGGCAATGCGCGGCGCCGTCATTGTTTCAACCACCCTTCCCCATCACGTCGCAGGCATGTCCGATTCGTCTTATTGTTGCACCGGACTAACTGTTGTGCACTCTGTTTGGGTGGACAAGTGTCTGATGAGACGGACGGTTATGCGGAGTGGGCTCCGTATGCCCAATCGTGATGTTTGATTCGGCCGTTAGCGGGTAGTGCGCCGATCTTGGAATTATGTTGTCCTGCAACAGTTAACGTGAAAACTGCGATCGGGGTACAAGTTTTCTCCGCAATGGCGCGCAGGTCGCGAACTTGGCCTATTGTCAGCGCCAGCGCACAATCTTGTACGCGTAACCCGTAGCTCGGCACCTGGCGCCGACCGGCCTGGTTCCACGCCATGGACGACGAACTGGCCCGGCACGGCGTACCGTCCGACCTGCTCC
>NZ_JBEOXI010000949.1:0-1282 GCF_040296465.1 Streptomyces sp. NPDC002130 | reverse complement strand
CACGATGTGGTGCGTCGATGATGGTCCACACCAGAATGACGATGCCCAGTAGCGACAAGATTGTTCCGACGAAATCGAATCGGCCGACGTGGAGCGCCTTCGATTCCGGAACAACCAGCAGCACACCGACGATGACCAACAACGCTGCCGGAACGTTCATCCAGAACACCGAGTGCCAGGAGAAGTGCTCGAGAAGCCAGCCGCCCGCAGTCGGGCCGATGGCAATCGCGAAGCCGGCCATTGCGGTCCAGGCCGCGATGGCGATGGCCCGTTCTCTGGCGTCGGTGAAGATATTGGTGATCATGGCCAAGGTAGCCGGGAAGACAGCCGCGGCAAAGACACCCATGGCGGCGCGCGCCATGATCACCTGTTCGAGGTTGGAAGCCAGAGCGCCGACGAGAGACATCGCGCCGACGCCGATCAGGCCGATGATCATCACTCGGCGGCGTCCGAAGCGATCGCCCAGGTGGCCGAAAGTGAGCAGGAACCCGGCGAACGTCAACGTGTACGCGTCGACGATCCATTGCAGGTCGCTGACGCTGGCGAACAGGTCGACGCTCATCGTCGGCAGCGCGACGTTGACCACTGTGTTGTCCAGCACGACAAGGAGTTCGGCGAGGCAGATGAAGATCAGCGCAGCGAATCGACGGGACTTGGTCATCATGGGCGCCGAGGGCGCCGGTGCAAGTGTGTGAGACATGTTTGTACGCCATCTCTGCTCCTGCGCGAACGGCAGCAGCGGTTGGAAGTAGGTGGTCAGTCAGCTCGGGGCTGAGACCAGTGCCTTGAGGTGAGCGCCGATGCGATCGAGAGGCGAGGTGGTGTGCTGGGCTTTTGCCATCAGGGTTGCGCCTTCGATCGACGCGATCACGACGGTTGCCCACTGTGCTGCAGTCTCGGACGGCTGTCCCTGCTGCCAGAAGAACGATGTGAGGAGCGATTCCCACGAAGTGAAGGATTCGCCGGCTGCAGTCAGCGCGGCCGGTGTCGACGAGCCCTCGACGGCCGCGGCCGCGACCGGACAGGAGGACGTGAAATTGCTCTCCACCAAGCTGTTTCGGAAAATCGTGACAACTGCGTCGATGATCTCCGGTGGGGAAGACTGAGCGATCATCGAACTGATGGCTGCGCTGATGCCCCGGCCGAAGTACGCGACGGCCTCACCGGCCAACTGTCCTTTGCGACGGGGAAGGCGTCTCCCGCATCGACACCGCCCGGGCGTACGTCGACTCCACGCTGCCCGGCAAGCTCGACACCGGGTCGACGCCGATCGAACGGAGGA
>NZ_JBEOXI010000948.1:0-1282 GCF_040296465.1 Streptomyces sp. NPDC002130 | reverse complement strand
GGTGGTGAGGTGACGATGCGCGTTCCCTCGCTCACCACACCGCAGCAACAGCCGCGCGAATTCGAGGGACTTGCCCAGTACGAATCCGTGTCGCTGTTCACCGAGCGTGCGGCTTCTGTCGTGCCAGGTTTCACCCTCACCGAGGAGAACAAGCGCGCCGTTGCTCATATCTGTCACGACCTGGATGGACTCCCACTCCCGATCGAGTTGGCGGCCGCTCGCCTGCGTGGTATGTCTGCTGAGCAGATCATGGATCGGCTCTCGGATCGTTACCGCCTTTTGACTTCCGGTGGACGTGGTGTACCGAGTCGCCAGCAGACCCTCCGATTGTCGATCGATTGGAGCTACGACTTGTGCTCACCTCCGGAGCAGCAGTTGTGGGGTCGGCTGACCGTATTTTCCGGCGGGTTCGAACTGGACGCGGCCGAAGGCGTATGCGGGCAGGATTCGAGTTCGACCGAGGTGCTCGATCTCGTCACTGCGTTGGTCGAGAAGTCCATCCTCATTCGTGAGGAGGTCGACGGCACTGTTCGCTATCACCTGCTAGACCTCCTGCGGGAGTACGGACGCGAGAAGGCCGAGATCTCGAGTGATTTCGTGGAACTTCGACGGCGTCACCGTGATTGGTTCGAAGCGCTGGTCGTTCGTGCGGAAGCCGAGTGGATCAGTGACCGGCAAGCGGCGTGGATGGCAAGGCTGGGTCGTGAACAGCGCAACGTCAACGACGCGTTGGAATTCTCGATCTCCACTGCGGGAGAGGCGCGATCTGCAACGCGAATGGTCGGTGCGTTGTACAGATTCTGGCTTGCAAGTGGATTGCTTGTGCAGGCGCGCTATTGGACGGATCGAGCCCTGAATACAGCGGATCGGGAGCTGGACCCGTTCCGAGTGGATGTCTTGGCCATCGACGCCGTGAATCACGCGATGCAGGGTGAGCTCGAACGGGCAGAAGAGCTGGTCGACGAGAGTTGGCGCCTGGCGAACGCCTTGGCGGACGTACGCTCACGCGGTCTGGCGGCATGGGGTGACGGATACGTCGATACATTCGGGGGCAACTTCGATACCGCTACAGCCAAGCTGGAATCCGCGTTGACGCTGTTTCGACTCGACAAGAATCTGCTGCATGTGGTGATCGGCCTGGACACTCTGGGGATCGCATACTTCCTTTCGGGGGCCCTCGATCGCTCTGTGGAGTGCAACGAAGAGACTCTCGCGATCACCGTGCCCGCCCACGAAGTGATGTTCCAGGCTTTTTGCGCTGGGAACTCTCGGGATCGTCGGC
>NZ_JBEOXI010000947.1:0-1282 GCF_040296465.1 Streptomyces sp. NPDC002130 | reverse complement strand
GCGGTGCTCAACGACGCCAGCACGCGGATCGGCAGCACCCTGGACGTGACCCGGACGGCCGAGGCCGGAGCACAGACCCGATCCGAGATTGGCCGCACCCAGTCCAGCGAGTTCACGATTGGCGTCGATCGTGTACCCCGCCTTGGCCGCGTATGTCTTTGCAGCACCCAGACCTTCGGCGAATCCGATGAGCAGAACGCCGACTGCCGGTCCGACCAGATCGAGATAGTCCTCGGCTCCCACACCACTCGGCAGACCCATCGACGGCAGTCCCGAGTCGATGTGCCCGACGATGTCGATGCCGCGATCGTCGAGGCCGAACAACGCGACTGCGGTAATGCCCAGCAGCACGACGAGGAGCGAACCCGGTACCAGCGGAAGCCATCGCTTGACGCCCAGGACCATTGCCAGGCTGAGCAATCCGATGATCACCGTCGGTCCGTCGACCTCACCCAGTTCCTTCACCACTGTCCACGCCTGGACGAAGAAGTTTCCCTCCCCCTTCTCCACGCCCAGGAGTTTGGGTACTTGACCGATGATGATCGTGAGCGCGAGACCCACGATGAATCCCTTCAGAACCGGCTCGGAGATGAAGGAGGCGATGAAGCCGAGGCGCATGAATCCTGCCAGCAGACCCACGAGCCCGGTCACGATTGCCAATGCGGCCGACAGCGCGATGAATCGGCCGTCGTTTCCCGAAGCCAGTGGCGCGATCATCGCCGCGGACAACGCTGCGGTCGCCGACATCGGCCCGACGATCAGGTGTCGCGAACTACCTGCTGCTGCATACAGAATCAGTGACGGAACTGCAGCATAGAGCCCGACTACCGGCGGAACTCCGGCGATGGTGGCGTACGCGAGCGCTTCGGGAACGAGGACGGCCCACACGGTGAGGCCGGCAATGATGTCGGGGCGGAGCCAGCCGCGCTGGTAGTCGGAGAGCGATCCGAAGACCCACCACGTCCGTGTTTGCGGAGCACTCATAGTCCTTGCACCCCTTTACTGATCTGCATCGCCGCGATCAGGACGAGAAGCCCGACGTTCAGCAAGTGCGTGTTGGTGGCTATCCAGGTGCGGATCTTCAGCAGCGGTTCGGTTGCCTCGTCCTTCTTGATCAGCAGGAGGGCAACAGGCACCGCAACCGAGGTCACGGACACCAGCGAGAAGATCACGGCCGAGACGATCTGCGACGTGGGTTCCACAGTGCTGAGCCGCAGATTCATGGCGGCGGCGATGGCACATGACATGTCGATGGGGTTGAAGACGAACAGCGCGAAACCTA
>NZ_JBEOXI010000946.1:0-1282 GCF_040296465.1 Streptomyces sp. NPDC002130 | reverse complement strand
GCAGCACGATCGGCAACCGACCGGTCGACGGGTAGATCGGCGACCAACAGGCGATAGTAGATGGGCGCGGCTACGGCCGCCAGAAGATCAGCGGCTGAGACCTTCTCGGAGATCTCCCCGCGTTCGACTGCTCGGCGGACCACGATGTCTGCCAGTTCGTAACGTGCGGAGTAGAACTCGCGCTTGAGTCTCGCCACCTCGGGTGTGCGGACTGCGTCCGAGAACAGTGCGGCCACCAATGCGCCGCCCGACTCGCTGGTCACCAGTGCGACTATCGATCTGGCCATCTCGCGCAGGTCGGATTCGATGGAGCCGGTGTCCGGGATGGGAACGGTGGTTGCCGATATTTCGACGGCCGCGTCGGCTACGAGTTGAGACAAGGTGCTCCATCGCCGGTAGATCGTGGTCTTGTGGACTCCGGAACGGGCGGCTATGTCCTCGATGGTCATCGCCGCGAATCCGCGTTCGGACAGTTCGGCCGCGGTGGCCGCCAGAACTGCCTTGCGCACCCTGGCGCTGCGCCCTCCGGGCCGTTGTGGTGTCGAGGTCATGGGCCAACCTTATCGCAACAAGGTGTTGTGTTAGTTGTGGCCGCATGGTTCACTGAGCTAATGCAACTTGTCGTTGCATTAGAGATGAATTGAGGGGTGTTTTCCCATGTCATACGAATTTTCTGTCGATCACCGAGGCCTCTTCGAAGAACGCACAGGTCAGTTTCTGAGCTTCGGGCTCCCCGTCTCGGATCTCGAGGAACTGCGCGCGTCCATCAACTCGACGTGGGCCGACGCGCCGGGTGGTTGGTCGTACGAATGGTCCGCGCTGGCAGCAAAGTACTCCGCCGACGGCAATCATTCACTCGCGGCGATGATCTACGGAATCGCCAAGTTCCCCGTCCTGGCCAACGAGTCGCGACGTCGGGCCCTGCAGAATCAGGTGGACGAATACGTCAAGGCAGCACCGGGATTCGGGCTCGAGTTCGAGCGTCGAATCCTGTCCCTGCCCTACCGAAACGGCGAGATCGAGCTACCGGTACACATCCTCTCCGTGGACGGAAGGTACGAAGACGCACCCGTCCTGTTGCTCAGCGGCGGCGTCGACGGCTGGAAGATGGACATGCATCCGTTGGCCAGTGCGTTCGCGAAGAATGCCGGAGTGACTGTTGTTGCTTTCGATCAGCCGGGAACCGGTGAATCACCCGTTCCTCTCGATGCTTTCGGCGACGAGGGGTCGCCTGCCGCGCCCTCGGGGAACAGGGCGCGCAGGGCCGTGGAGCGTTCCTCGG
>NZ_JBEOXI010000945.1:0-1283 GCF_040296465.1 Streptomyces sp. NPDC002130 | reverse complement strand
GTTGTTGCGCAATGTGATCATGAGCGCCACGAGCACTCCTCCCACTATCAGTATCGGAGTGACGAGGCCGATGAACTCGGTGGAGAAGACACCGAGGCCTTCTGAGGTGGCCGCGCCCACCATGAGTTGTTGGTCGACGATCTGGCCACCGGTGGTGTTGACCGCCAATTCGAATTCGACGACTCCGAGGATCAAGAGTGCCAGTGCGGCAATCAGTCTCGCTGGTTTGACTCGTGTCATGATCAGCCTTCCGCTCTCTCGTCCGAGGGGTTGCTTCGTTGTGGCGGGCATTCCCCACCGGGAGTGGTCGCCAACTCGAAATGCCACATCTCGTTGGCGTAGGTCTGACAGAGGCCGTAATCGCTGCCGTGCTGGATGAGCCAGTCATCGGCATCGGTCGGTCCGATGTCGACGGCCTGTCCGCTGACATGCTTCGACAGACTCGGGGAGTGCACCCACTTGGACGCTTCGTCCACGCTGCCGTACTTGACGACGGCTTCGTCGAACAACCGCTGTTGATACGCAGCGGATCGCCAACCCGAACTGACGTGCATGGCAACCCCGGATGCCTGTGCGTCGGCCGCTGCCGACTGCAACGCCGCGAGTAGGGCGGAATCGAGACGGGCCAGAGCCGGCACGTGAGTGTCCTGCACGCTGATGCCGCCCTCGATCTCGCCACCTGCTGGCCCTGAATCAGGCTGAGTGGCAAGGTAGTTACCGCTCTTGGGCTTTGCTTCTTCCGTGTACGAGCACGCGCTGAGCGCGACCGCACCGAGCACGACTGCACCGAGTGCGACGAAGCGGATGATTCCGCGGTGGCTGGGCATACAACAGAGACTTCTCGGTCAGTGTCACCGGCAGGTGGTCACCGTTCGTCGACGGTGTCACGGTCTGCAACAGCTCTGTAACAGGACGGAACGGTGCTGGTGAGGATGTGTTAAGCAGGGCGCGGAATCGATGCGAAAGTCGACAGTTCGAACCAGGAAGGCAAGCTGCGACGCAATGCTGCGGGCCCCGAAATGGTGACGTCGCCGGACCGTATGGCGTCCGACCAGGTCAGGTTACCGCGCCAGATCTCGGTCATCGGTCGCAAGCCTGCGGCGACCGACACTGCGACGTCGAAACCCGGATCGATATCGCACATGTCTACTTCGCCGGAATTGATGACGAGCCACCAGTTCCGCGAATGTCCACGTACTCCGGAGAATGCGAAGTGCACCACGGTCTTGCCTTCAGGCACCACGGAATGATCCACGCGGCGATGCATGTCCCACAGCAGCAGC
>NZ_JBEOXI010000944.1:0-1284 GCF_040296465.1 Streptomyces sp. NPDC002130 | reverse complement strand
GCCCGGTCGACCTCGTGGTCGTCGCCGTCCCGGCTGAGCACGTCCCCGATCTGGACACGACGAGCGTCGCGGAGAAGGCGACCGCCCTCGAAGGGTGCCTGGCCGCACTGGAGTTGTGCCGGGGTCTGCGCCAACTCGTAGGTGGTGTCGGCGTCGGATCGGGTAGCGGTCATCGCCACCACGGAGGCCAGGAAGTACAGAGTGGCGGAGGCCCAGATCCAGGCAGCGCCGCGTCGGGCACGCACTGTCATCACGACCGTCGTCAGCAGCAAGGCCCAGGCCGCGACTACCAAGGCCGTCGGTGGATCGGCCCAGGCGGGGCTGGGGATCCACCGCTCCCAGCGCCAGGGGCCGCCGAGAAGAGTGGGAAGCATCCCCAAAGACGTGCCGTGATGCAGCAGTTCGGTGGACATCGAACGGCCGTATCCGGTGATCGGTGATTCGACAGTGGTCAGATACACCGGAATCCAGATCGCGAGCACGGCGGCGCAGGCCGTCCACAGGAGTCGGCACTTCGTGATCGCACTTCGTATCGGCGTTCCTTCACCTTGTGTGCGTAAGTACAGCACCAGGAAAGCGAGTGCCACGAACGGAACGAGCACCGCCTTCTCGAAGAACAGCAAGGAGACGACAAAAACCGCGGTGCCCGAGAACACGTAGCGCACATGCCCGGTGCGGTACAGCTTGATTGCGTCGCCGCATGCCCAGGCCAGCGCGATCTGGAGCGGCAATGCATTGAGCGCGGCTGCCCACCACGAGAACGCCGGAAGCGTCAGCGGGACGAAGAGATACAGCATCAGCGGAATCAACAGCGCCGGTCGCCAACCAAGGACCAACCGAAGAGTGCGCAGAAGCGCCAACGACGCTGCGGCCTGACCGATGACGAGCAGTGCCGCCGACAGCGCCCAGTTGTACGGCGCGACGCGGGTGAACAACCCGGTGAAGAAGAAGGCCGCGGGCATGAAGTGACCGTCGTGGTCGTAGAGCAGGAGTTCGCTCGAGAAGAGAGGGAAGCGTCCTCCGCGGCCCATCAAGATGAGGTCGTCCCAGTAGAAGTAATTGCTCGCGGCAACCCAGGCACGAATGACGAGCTGACATCCGATCAACACGAACGCGAGTTGCGCGACCCGTTTCGGGGTGAACGTCAGAGTTGGCTCGGGCTGTGGAGAAGTCATCGACGGCCATGCTTCCAGGTGTGTCTCCCCGAGCCGGCCGGCCGCGGCGTCGTCGCCCTGCTGAGCGACTGGTTCCCGAAGACGACCGGCGAGATCGTCCACGTGGACG
>NZ_JBEOXI010000943.1:0-1284 GCF_040296465.1 Streptomyces sp. NPDC002130 | reverse complement strand
CGACCACCGGGGACACGAACATCGGGATGACGACCTTTTCCAGCACCCCGCTCCAGTAGACCGTCGTCCCGCCGGTGCTCAGTGAAGCTGTGCCCCTTCATCCCCTCGCAAGAACAGCAAGCTCGACGACAACGGCCGTCTCCATCCAGCCACGACGACCGGCAACCAGTGATGACATGCCGCGAAAAGACCGTGGGACCTTCTCGACTCGAACAAAATCGATGCTCCCAGGCACCAACACCCAGCGCCCGGACCCTTGTTCGAGAAATTCACCGCGCTCGAGCCGAATCGAACGAACGATCCCGGACGTAGGTTCCACCTCGTCGGGATAGATTCCCCCATGAACCGACCCGTCGAACCACAGCGACTTCTGAATCGGGTGCAAAGCCCACGAAGATTTTTCGCCGACCACCGGTAACGGTGCACAGCACTCGAATTCCCACGTTTCGATGCGGACTGTGACCACGTTGTAGTCATCCATCTGAATACTCCGCGCAGTAGACGAACCGGAACACGACGGTCCCGGGCGCGGAGTTACCTGTCAGACCACAATAGCGTCAGAGCTTGTACACGCGCTCCGCTGTCGCCGTGGACGCTGCGGCCAGCGCCTGTGGATCCTCGCCGCGGATGTCCGCGAGTGCGCGCACCGTGTACGGCAGGCAGTACGACTCGTTGGGCGCGGGCCCTTGAGCGCGCGCCCGAACTCCGTCCAGAAGGTCGAGTACTTCTCGGGCTCGTTCGCCTTCATGTCCTTGATGGTCGAGAGGACCTTCTTGGTCAGACGACGACGGATGGCAGCGATCTGCCGGTCCTGCTGCAGAATTTCACGAGAGACGTTGAGCGAGAGGTCTTGTGCGTCGACCACACCCTTGACGAAGCGCAGGTAATCGGGCACCAACTCTTCGCAGTCGTCCATGATGAAGACGCGCTTGACGTAGAGGTGGATGCCGGCCTTGCGCTCACGCATGAACAGATCGAACGGCGCCGTCGACGGAATGAACAGCAGCGCTTGGTATTCGAAAGTACCTTCGGCCTTCATCGGGATGACCTCGAGAGGCTCGTCCCAGGCGTGGCTGACGTGCTTGTAGAACTCCTTGTACTCGTCCTCGGACACCTCGTCCTTGGAGCGAGTCCACAGAGCCTTCATCGAGTTGATCGTCTCGGTCTCGATGGTGACCTCGGGCTCTTCGCCCTCCGCCGGCGTCGACGTACGAGCGACATCCATGCGGATGGGCCACGCGATGAAGTCGGAGTACTTCTTGACCAGTTCCTTGATCTTCCATT
>NZ_JBEOXI010000942.1:0-1288 GCF_040296465.1 Streptomyces sp. NPDC002130 | reverse complement strand
GCGATCCTGCCGCGCGCCTCGCGGGCCCGGGCGACCTACGTGGTGGCGGCCGTCGCCACGGCCTGTGACAATATGGTGCAGTCGCTGGAGTGATCACGGCTTCTGTGGAGGATCCTTGATGATCTTGCTTCCAGTGGAAGTGAGACCAAGCATGTTCGATACCCACGTGATCATTCCGGTTAAATAAGTTTGCAGCATGACCGATTCCGTTCTTTCTATGGCGTGGGGGAAGACGACAGCGCGTTCAAATACTTCACAAACGTGCCCACGAGATCGACCGATCCGAAATCGACGATCTTGGACAGGTAGTCCAGGAAGAGATCGAACATCTTTTCTCCTTCTCCTTCTACAGGCCGGCTACGGAGCCGAGGACCGATTGGACGCTGCCCGCCGCAGCTTCACCGAGCGCACCGCCCATGTTGAGGCTTCCGGTGATCGACACGAAGATTCCGTCAACGACCTTGACCAAGTAGAACAGTGGATCCACGAGGGATCCGACGTCAACGCTTGCGAGCGCACCTATCAAACTAGCTGTGTCCACCGTATTTCACACTCCTTGAGATTGATTTCGTTCACTGGGTAAAGCAATTCACTTCTCAGTCGACGTTCGGGAGCCACCCGAAGTCAACCGAGGCGATAAACGGGGTAAACAAAGCCATCCCGAGAATGTTTTTGATCAACCCCCCGGCCTCGCCCTCGAGAACGTCCGCAATCGATCCCAGATCCATCATTCGCTCCTGTCATCAATAACATTGGAAGAAGAACTTGCAGGTTCCGTCAACTGAGGTCGATTGCCGAAACCAACGATCCGGTGACCCCGTCGATTCCCGGCATGAGCGAACCGGACCAGACGTTACCCAGCAGGTCGGTGAACAATGCCGCCGTTGTCTGCAGGAACATGACGATCATATTGAATCCCACGCTTTCGATTGGCCGCGAATACTCACGGAACATTTACATTGGAATGCTTGATGCAGCCCACAAAGAACCGGTCCAAGCAGCAATTAAAGAATCCCAGTCGAACTATGAAACCGAGACCCTCCGGGGTGGGTGCCCACTTTCCGCGGCTGTGACTGACATCAAGGTAGTCCAATAGGATCCGGTTTGGGTGCCTTTTGCCCAAGAATTTCAGATGGATCTGAAACCTGTTCCATATTCGCAGGTCTAGCGTCCAAGACGCCTGAAAATCGTTCACGACGTGCGCCACGTACACCCGGCGCGTGGCGGGCATGCGACGGTCCGCGTGGCGCCCGGGGCGGCGGATGAGCGCGATCCGTACGCCCGTGTC
>NZ_JBEOXI010000941.1:0-1288 GCF_040296465.1 Streptomyces sp. NPDC002130 | reverse complement strand
GCCCAGTCCGGGGCCCGCGTCGACCTTGCGGAAGAATGCGGTCATCCACTGCTCGTTGACCAATTCACCCTTGTCGGTTTTGGTTTCGATGTAGATGACGACGGTGGAACCGTTGTCGCGGCCCTCGAATCCGATGGGTTTTGCCCGGGCCACCAGATGGTCGCCGGGGTAGATCGGACGGTGGAACAGGAAGTCCTGCTCACCGTGAACGAGCTTCATCAGCAGTTCGACCGGCGCCACCGACAGCGCAGCGGGTGCCATCGACATGAAGACGGGTACCACCGCGAAGACCGGCGGAGCGATCTCGCCCTTCAGATGTCGCTCGATGGGATCGTTGGTGGCAGCGGCATATTCGGCGATGCGCTCGGCCGTCACCTCGAAGTGCTCCGGATCAGTCCATACGTCCAGCCCGGACGTATCGAATTCGACCGCGTTGGTCTTCGGTGTTGTCATCGAGCGTTATCCGACCAACTCGGCGAACTTGGCCAGCGAGGCCTCGAGGTCAGCCTTGGCGTTCTTGGCAACTGCCTTGCCGATCGGTCCGACGATCATGGTGCCCTTGAAGCTGGCGTCGACGGTTGCCTTCGAGCCCGAACCGTCGGCCTCGACCGAGAGAACGAATTCGACGGTGACACCGGCCATTCCGGTACCGGCAATCTTGACCATCTTCGGAACCTCGACCTCTTCGACGGTCCACTCGATCTTGTTGGCCATACCCATCACGGAGACGACCTCGGTGAACTTGGCGCCCAACGCAACCTCGGTGGGGAGTTCACTCTTCCAGCCCTGGTGAATGGTGAGCCACTCTTCCCAACGAGACAGGTCGGAGAGCGCATCCCAGGTCTTCTCGGGGGATGCGGGCAGTACGGCGGAGACAGAAACGGAAGCCATGATGAAACTCCTAGTGGGTAGCTAGCGGATTGAGGGTGTGATTCAGCGTGCGTAGGGCTTGTATGCGGTCACGACAACTGCACCGCCGAGTCCGATGTTGTGCTGGAGGGCGACCTTCGCGCCGTCGACCTGACGCTTGTCGGCGGTGCCGCGGAGCTGCCAGGTGAGTTCGGCGCACTGTGCGAGGCCGGTTGCGCCGAGGGGGTGGCCCTTGGAGATGAGGCCGCCGGACGGGTTGACCACCCAGCGTCCGCCGTAGGTGGTGTCGTCGGCGTCGACGAGCTTGCCGCCGTCACCTTCGGCGCACAGCAATCGGCATCTCCTGACCGCGCTCCGAAGATGGCCGACCGTCAGCTCATCCCGATTGCCCTGACGGTTGAGCGTCGAAGAATAATGA
>NZ_JBEOXI010000940.1:0-1289 GCF_040296465.1 Streptomyces sp. NPDC002130 | reverse complement strand
AGGCCGTGACGCGGGACGGAGCTGCGCCCTCGATCAATCAGCGAGTCAGCACAAGCCCCGATGTCGGAACTCCCGTGCCCGCAGTCACCAGTACATTCTCGACGGAGTCGACCTGGTTGACCGAAGTACCGCGGATCTGCCGAACTCCCTCGGCGATACCGTTCATCCCGTGGATGTATGCCTCGCCGAGCTGTCCACCGTGGGTGTTGATCGGAAGCTTACGGCATTCGGGAGCCTGTCGGACCCGTCCTACCACCGGAAAGCCTGTCCGACGTGGAATGCATGCTGATCCCTGCACTTGCAGTGGACGTGCGCGGAACACGCCTCGGCCGCGGCGCAGGCTTCTACGACCGCACACTGGGGTCGGTCGGTCCGCAGACTCGGCTTGTGGCAATTGTCAGAGACTCCGAACTCGTCGAGACCTTGCCGGCCGACGACCATGACGTACCCATGGGCTGGGCATTGACGCCGGGCGGCGGGCTGACGCAGCTGCAACGTGATTGATCTGCGGGAATAGATCCCTGATTAGCGCTGTTGGCACTGTCACTTGTAGAGTGCTAAAGGCTGCGGTGTAAATACGCAGCTGCTCGAACATCACAGTGCGGAGGAAGCCCGGTGCCCACATACTCATACGCATGTACGGAATGTGACAACCGTTTCGACATCGTCCAGTCCTTCAGCGAAGATTCGCTGACGGTCTGCCCAGCTTGCTCAGGCAAGCTCCGCAAGCTGTTCAACTCTGTCGGCATCGTGTTCAAGGGCAGCGGCTTCTACCGCACCGACAGCCGCGGCGGCTCCGGAACTGCGAGCGAGCCGGCCAAGAGTGATTCGGCACCCGCTGCGAAGTCCGAGTCCAAGTCGGACTCCTCGTCGACCTCGAGTTCGTCGACCAGCACGCCGGCGCCCGCCAAGGCTGCCGCAAGCTGATTTCCACAACCTCCGGGTTGTCCACAGGTACACATTGACAGGGCCGGAAGCACCGCTTCCGGCCCTAACGTGCATGAATGCCGTCAGCACGTTCTCGCTCGCCGAGGCGCTCCGACCCACTGCGCGCCCAGCTCGATCTCACCCCGAGCACCCTCGATCGCGTCGTCGAACTGACGCGCGGCACACGATTCCGCCCGGCGACAGTCCGCAAGATCGCAGCCGTTGCCCTGGCCGCACTCGGCGTCGTTCTCTTCTTCCGAGGCGATCCCGCGACCGATACGGTCGCTGTAGTTGTCTCGAGTCGCAATCTCACTCCCGGACAGGTGATCGCGAATTCGGATGTCGAGATCCGCGAGATCGAC
>NZ_JBEOXI010000939.1:0-1290 GCF_040296465.1 Streptomyces sp. NPDC002130 | reverse complement strand
GGTTCCACAGCCGGCAGACCTCTTCCTGTCCGATGCGATGGATGCGGCCGAAGCGTTGCTCGATGCGGTTCGGATTCCACGGCAGGTCGTAGTTGACCATCAGGTGCGCCGCCTGCAGGTTGAGGCCTTCGCCGGCGGCGTCGGTGGCGAGCAGGATCTGGCAGGCGTGGTTCTTGGTGAACTCTTCGGTGATCTGTCGTCGTTCCCCGCGGCGCACGCCGCCGTGGATGGCTTTGACCGTGTCAGGGCGACCGAGCAGGGAGCCGATCCGGGCTTGAAGGTAGTCGAGGGTGTCGCGGTGTTCGGTGAAGATGATGAACTTCCGTGGCCGCCCGTTGCGGTCAGTGGTGAGGGCATGGTCCTGCAAGATCGTGGACAGTTCGGTCCACTTGCGGTCGGTGCCGGCGTCGCGGACTTGTTTGGCGAGTCGTGTCAGGTCGGCGAGTTCGAGCAGTTCGGTGTTGAGTTCCTCCACGGTCTGCGCCGCCGTTGCGGCGTCGAGGAGTTCTTCTTCGAATTCTTCGATCTCGTCAGCGTTGTAGTCGTCGGTATCGAGGTTCGCCAGATCGAGGCCCGGTTCCGTCTCGGTGTAGGTGCCGTTGAGGATGTCTTGTTTCTTGCGTTCGAGTCGTTCGGTGCGGCGAACGAGACTTTTGTAGATCGCTTCGGGGCTGGAGGCGAGCCGGCGTTGGAGGACGGTAAGGGCGAACCCGACGGTGTTCTTACGTTTCCCGCCGACGCGTTCGGCGCGGTTCATCCCTTCGCGGACATAGGTGGTGACTTGTTCGTAGAGGTCGTACTCGAGTGAGGTCAGCTCGTACGGGACGGTCTCGGCGATGCGCTCGGGAAAGAGTTTCTTGCCCTCGAAGGTGAGCAGGTCTTCTTTGACCATGCGGCGCATGATGCCGCTGGTGTCGGCGGTGACTTTGTTCTTACCTTCGTACCGGTCTTTGTCGAGCAGGGTGAGGAACAGTTGAAAGTCCTCTTCCTTCCCCGAGTGCGGGGTCGCGGTCATCAACAACAGGTGACGAGTGATCTCGCCGAGTGCTTCACCGAGCAGGAACCTTTTGGTTTTGTTCAACTTCCCGCCGAAATAGTGGGCGCCCATGCGGTGCGCCTCGTCGACGATCACCAGGTCCCATTCGGTTTCCCCGAGCTGATTCTGCAGCTGTTCGTTGCGGGAAAGTTGGTCCATGCGAGCGATCAACAGCGGATTGGAGTCGAAGACGTTGAGATTGATGTTGGCGTCGATCAACTGGTTCGTCAGCAGGTCGAACCGGAGCCCGAACT